>CALWGS010000135.1 GCA_944380155.1 uncultured Lachnospiraceae bacterium | reverse complement strand
GCTGATCAGCGGCATGATGCCCTGAGAAAGGCCCATAGCAATATACATGGGAACCATGTTGATTTTCTGGGTAATTCCCATCGCGGCTACGGCATCGGAGCCGAAGGAGGAGGTAAAATTATTCAGGATCGTCATGCCGGTGACGTTCAGCAGGTTCTGTATGGATGCCGGGATTCCGACTCCGCAGACTCCGATGAGGATCGTTTTGTTCAGGGAGAACATACGCGGGTTCAGGCAGACATAGGTGGAGCGCCGTTTGATGTACAGAAGCACAAAGAAATACAGGCATGCCACACAGTTGGAGAGAAAAGTGGCAAGGCCGGCTCCTTCCGCCCCCATATGGAAGCCCCAGGGCAGGATGAAGATCGGATCCAGGATGATATTGAGCAGACAGCCGCTCATGGTTCCGATGCTGGCATGAAGCGCGCTGCCTTCCGCCCGGACCAGGTAGGCCAGAACAACGTTCAGGATGGATGGCATGGCTCCGAACGCGACCGTCCATTTGGCGTAGCCGGCTGTCGCTTCGATGGTCGCGGCATCCGCGCCGAGAAGAGTCAGGAGCGGCTGCTGGAATGCCGTATAGAGCAGCGAGAACAGAAGGCCGAACAGGGCGGAGCAATAGAAGCCGAAGGCCGAGCTGCGGGAGACCGTATTATAATCCTTCCGTCCCAGGGCGCGGCTCATCATGCTGGAGCTGCCAACGCCAAACAGATTATTCACGGCGTTGAAGGCCAGGAGCAGAGGGGCTGCCAGTGCTACGGCAGCATTCTCCACGGAATCATTCAGCATTCCGACAAAGTAGGTGTCCGCGAGATTGTAGAGAACCATGACCAGAGAGCTCAGGACGGTGGGAACGGCCAGTTTAAGGACCGCTGCGGGAACCGGTGTTTGCTCAAAAAGAAGTGTCTTTTGTTTGTCTTCCATAAAAATTGCCTCCGTAAATATCTGATTCCTGCCGGTGAACCGATGTTTCTCTGAGTGGTTCCGTGGAGTGTACCCGGTACGAATTCGCACCGGGTATACTCCGGCAGGCCGCTGATTTGATTATAAACCGCGGCGAAGAGACCGTCAAGCCGGGAAAGAGATTACAGAGGCTTCGCAGATGAAATCTGATTTATTTCTGAAAATATGCGGCAATCTCTGTCATACGGGCGCTCTGGTTCACTCCGAACGGACAGCGGCTGTCACAGTGCCCGCACTGGAGACATTGCTCTGCGTTGATCGCAAGCTTGCTGTAATGATCCGCAGCCATCTGATCGCCGGCCAGCGCCAGATCGTAATACTTATTGATCAGTCCGATATCAATTCCGGCGGGACACGGCTGGCAGTGGTTGCAGTAGACACAGCTTCCCGCGGCGCTGTCCGGAGTAAATTGCGCAATCAGGGAGTAGTCCTTCTCTGCTGCGGGCGCTTCACAGAATCCGAGCAGTTCCTTCAGATCCGAAAGATTGCGGACGCCCGGAACCGTGGTTAAGACGCCGGGCCGATCCAGGGCATATTGCAGGCACTGGAAGCGTGTCATGGCCTGATGGAAGGGAGAGGAGGCAGCATCCAACAGTCTTCCTCCGTGGAACGGCTTCATAACGGAGATTCCGATTCCTTCTTTCTCGCAGCGGCGGAACAGTTCTGCGCGTTCTGTAACACTTCCGATTCCAAGTTCGTCGCCCTGCTCCAGATCATAGGCGGGATTAATGCTGAACATCATCATATCGATAAGTCCGGTGTCAATGATGTGGTTCGCGACGGAAGGCGTATGGGAGGAGAATCCGATATGGCGAACCACGCCCTTTGCCTTCAGTTCCTTCAGATAATCCCAGATTCCGGACTCCTTCAGGGCATCCCAGTCCGAATCCTCATCCACACAATGCAGGAAGCCCATATCCACATAATCCGTGCCAAGCGCCTTTAACTCCCATGCGAAGGTATCCTGAATCTGTTTCAGATTCCTCGACCAGCCATACTCTCCGGCCTCGTTATATACGGCCCCAAAATGAACCTGGATGAAGACCTTCTCGCGCTGTCCCTGAATCGCGCGGCCGAAGGGCTCATAGACGCTTCTTCCGCCGGCGCACAGATCGAAGAAATTAATGCCGTGGTCGATCGCGGTACGGATGACCTGCTCGATTTCCGCATCCGGCGCAAGATGAAGCCCGCCTGTGCCAAGTCCTAACACACTGAAGGCCTCCTGCGGGCCGCCGTGGGGTAATGCTCTATATTCCATAATCAATCCTCATTTCTAAATATTTTGTAGTGTACCTCTATTATAATACTTCGAGTGGACTCGAAGTCAAGGAAAATTGAGATGGGAAGGGGAGAGCTCAAAACTGCAACTATATTTAGTTGCAATCATGGGAAGCGTGGGATATAATATAGACTGTGGAGGGAACGGTATGGGACAAAAAGAAAAACTCATTCAAAGGCTAAAATCCAGGCCAAAAGATTTTACATTTGATGACGCTGAAACATTACTCAATTATCTTGAATATACCCGTTCTAACAAGGGAAAAACAAGCGGCTCGCGGGTAATGTTTATAAGCGAAGAGCATGGAAGTATATTACTTCACAAACCTCATTCGCAGAAAGAATTAAAATCCTATCAGATTAAGCAGCTGATAGAAATATTGGAACAGGAGGGATTGATATGAATAATACAATTCAATACAAGGGTTATATCGGCAGCGTAGAATTTTCACAGGAAGATGTTATTTTTTATGGAAAAGTGATGGGGATTCGCTCTCTTATCTCCTATGAAGGAGAGAATGCGGAGGAGCTTCTGGAAAACTTCCGCGGCGCAGTCGATGATTACCTGGAGACTTGTAAGGCAGAAGGAATAGAACCGGAGATCGCATACAAAGGAAGTTTCAATATTCGAATTTCCCCAGAACTTCACAAGCGTCTTATTCTTTATACCACCGCTCATCAGATATCGCTGAACCGTTATATCGAAGAGATTCTGGAAAATTCCCCGGCGGCAAAATAATACACATCCGGAATCTTGAAAGAACCGGCAATTTGTGTGGTATTATAAGATAGACGCAAGTTTCCTCTGTACTTTTGCCGGATGCTGGTATAAAATAAGAGAAAACCATAGTCCGCCAAAGGAGTCAGGCAAAGCATGAAGTCATTGTCGAAATTAGGGAAGAAGAAAATAACGCTGGATGAGATCCGTGAGTATCAGGGGTTTGCCGAGTATTCCGAGCTGGCGGAGTATATTGGATCTCAGATCGAGAAGGGACGGCTTGCGCCGGTTAAAAGCGGCGGTATGAACGGGAAGAAGCCGCCCCTTTTTTTGTCTTACCGGATTCTTGCGGAGAAGAAGGATTACAGCGAGGTCTATGAGGAGCTCCAATATCATCTGGATCCGGGGCTTTCAATTGATTATTATATGGCTCATCCGGAGGTCTATGAGGCGGACAGGCCGTATGTGCTTGCCTTAAGCCGGTATCTGAAGGAGAGGCGCGAGGGGAAGGAACCGCCGGTGTCCGTGAATGAGAGAAGCTTTGCCATCTGGGGACGGGAGAAGTTCTTAACGAAGGAGGGCGGAATGCGGATTCTTAAGAATGTCGGGCTGGAGCTTTCCTCGCTTGCCGTATATGCCACGGCGGAGCCGCTGGCGTATTATTCCAGGAAGAAGGACGCGCCCCAGTCCGTGATTATTCTTGAGAATAAAGATCCCTTCTATAGCATGCGCCGCTTCCTGACCGGAGAGGGAGGAGAGAGCGGTAGGATTCTTGGAGTAGAGGCGGGAACGTTGATCTATGGCGCGGGCAAGGGGATCTGCCGGTCGCTTGGAGATGCGCTCGGGTGTCTGGAGCCCTATCTGATGGATCCGGGGAATGAGTTCTTGTATTTCGGAGATCTGGATTATGAGGGGATCGGAATCTATGAGTCTCTGAAGCGGATTGTCGGCGGGAGGATCGCACTTACGCCATTTCGGGAGGCATACTGTAAGATGCTTGAGAAGGCGCGGGAGATGGAGGAGAGAACCCACATTGTGCTGCCGTGTGCCAGCGCAGGGCAGAACCGGAATGTGGGAGAGGAGTTCTTCGCGGCGTTTGAACGCGGGGAGCGGGATGCCATGACCGGGATTCTGGAAGCGGGACGTTATATTCCGCAGGAGATTCTCACGATAGAAGATTATGGGGGCAAGTTTGTACAGAATGGGAGAGGCGGATGGAGTTCGAATTTTTGAAGCAATTCGCAAAGAGGATGGAGAGTATCGGGGCGTATGCGCTCCTGTTCCGGAATTCGATTCAGAAGGGAACATGGAAACAGTATGGATTCGATGAGTTTTATGAGCAGACGAACCTGACGTTTGCGGTGCTTTTATATATTATGGAGCAGTCTCTGAAGGAGGAGCCGTGTACCATGGATGATATCGGCGCCTATATCGACAGCCTGAATGTATCCTGGCTGAAGAAGGATATCTCGTATGAGGACTGCAGGGTTCTGGGCGATTTTATTGTAAATGTTGTGCTGTGCGATGAGGGGAAGCCGATGTATTTTCAGGGCTTCGATTTTGAGGAGGGGCGTTATCTTCCAATTCATATCAGCTTCGTGGGGAACCGGGTGATATACGCGGAGGGCGATGTGAAGCGGACGTCCTATTATCTGACAGAAGAGGGGTATAATCTGCTGCTTTCCACGCTGGAGGTGGAGAGCAATCTCAAGCTCACCATACAGGAGATAGTATTTCAGCTGCATCTGGAGAAAGCATCCTATGATAAGGCCGTGGATGATGTGAAAAGTATTTTTAATCTGCTGCGGATTCAATTCCAGAAGATGGAGGAGGCCATGCGCAGAATCCGGAGAAATGCGCTGCAGTATTCCGTGGAGGATTATAGGAAGCTGCTGGAAGAGAATATGGCTGCGATCGGAGAGACGGGGGAGAAGTTCGCGGGATACCGCCGGATGGTACAGGAGCGGGTGCAGAGGCTGACGGATCAGGATATCAATATTAAGAAACTGAACGTGGAGGATGCGGACAATCTGAAGAACCTTAAGATCATTGAAGGCTATCTGGGGCGGGCGCTGGATGAGCATCAGCGTATCTTTTCCGCGCATTTTGACCTGAAGGATCTGTATACAAGGGAGCTGGAGTCGTTGTCGCAGATGTCGCTGATTAAGCGTTTCTCATTCCGCAGCGAGCTGTATGAGGGGATTATGGAGGATGCGGGGCGGCTTGAGAGACTGGAGTATTTCCTAAGGCCCCTGTTCCGGCGTGAGCCGGAGAAGACATATAACCTGAATAAAGCGCTTGAGGTTCAGCGTCCAATCCGGAGAAAAGCCGCGGAGGATGAGGAAGAGGTGCTCGACGAGGAGGATACGCAGTGGCTTGAGGAGCAGAACCGGCTCAGAAAGCAGAGGCTTGCGCGATATCAGGCTTCGGTTCGGATGATTTTGAATTATATGCATGAGGGCGGAGGGAGTCTTGCGCAGTGGAAGGAGCGCCTGACGGAGGAGGAGCAGGCGGTTCTGATTCCATCCCTTCAGATCTTCAAGGAGATTCTGATTGAGTTCGTCCGGATGCGGCGGATTGATGCGGCGGCGTTAAGGAAGGAGCGGCAGGAGAGCCTTCAGGAGGGTCTGACGGCGCAGGAATTTCAGCTGAATCTGTGTATTCTGGAGCTGATTGATGAGAATCCGCTTCTTGAACGGCACCGGTATTTCTGTGTTGAGAAGGCGCCTGAGGGAGGGACGGCGGTATTCGAAGGAGTTCCGGATGAGGACGGGGGACACAAGCGGATCCGGTGCAGCAACCTTTTGCTGTACGCGGAGTGAGGATGACTGAGAGGAAACGGAGAGCAGGGATATGGCATATGAGGCAGAGGATGTCGCAAGGAGCCAGCAGATCTTTTATTATCTGCTTGAGCATCGGGAGCTGACAGAGGAGTCCGGGCGGGATCTGTACCGGGCATATACGGAGAATGAGGCGGTGATGGGGCTGGTGAAGAGCCAGGGGGAATACGCGGAGTGTGAAATTGTGCGCTACGGCAAGGTGATCTACCTGATTCCGAAGGAGGAGAATGAATATCTGGGATATTCCAAGGCACAGCTAAAGGCGGCTTTGTGCCGATCCGGAGCGACGGATAAGGATTATTACCTGTCCCAGTTCGTGATTCTTACTCTTCTGGTGGAATTCTATGACGGGCAGGGCAGCAGCAGTAAGGCGAGGAATTATCTGAGAGCCGGAGAGCTGATGAACCGGATCTCCGAACGTCTGCGGGAAGGAGCGGAGGCGGCAAGAGCCGCGCAGGAGCGGACGGGAGAGGATCCGCAGGAACGGACGGGGCTTGCGTTCCGGAATATGCTGGAGGCATTCGAGGCGCTGCGCAGCGAGGAGAAGGGCTCCAGAGCCAGGACAACCAAGGAAGGGTTCCTGTATACGATTCTGACCTTCCTGGAGAAGCAGGGATTGATTGAATATATCGAGGCGGATGAGATGATTGGGACGACAGCGAAGCTGGATCATTTCATGGACTGGAATCTGTTGAATAAGAATCACTATGACCGCGTGCTGCGGGTACTGGGGGTGAATCCGGATGAGCAAAATTAACAGAATCCGGATTGTGAATCTAAGCTATAATAATCACGCAATCCGGATCGATGACGAGCTGCTGAATCTTGACGGAGAATCCACGCTGCTGTCGCTGCGCAACGGCGGAGGCAAGTCCGTCTTGGTACAGATGATGACAGCGCCGTTCGTACACAGGCGCTACCGGGACGCCAAGGACCGCCCGTTCGAGAGCTATTTCACAACGAATAAGCCGACCTTCATCCTGGTGGAGTGGAGTCTGGACGGGGGCGCGGGGTTCGTGCTGATTGGAATGATGGTGAGAAGGCGGCAGACAACGGACGGAGAGGAGACGAATGATCCGCTTGAGATTGTGAACTTCATTTATGAATATCGGGGCGAGGATCCGTATGATATCCGCCATATCCCGCTCATTGAAGACACCGGCTCGGGCAGGAGGCTGAAGGGGTATGCATCCTGCCGCAGGATGTTCGAGGAGTGGAAGAAGGAGAAGCGGGGCGCGTTCTTCTGGTATGATATGTCTGTATCGGCTCAGTCGAGGAGTTACTTTGAGAAGCTCAAGGAATATCGAATCTATTACAGAGAGTGGGAGTCCATCATTAAGAAGGTGAATCTGAAGGAATCCGGGCTGTCCGATTTGTTCCTGGACGCGCGGGATGAGCGGGGGCTTGTGGAGAAATGGTTCCTGGACGCGGTGGAGAGTAAGCTGAATCAGGGAATCAGCAGGATCCGCAGGTTCGGGGAGCTTCTGTACAAATACATCCGGATGTATAAGGAGAATCAGTCCAAGATTCTCAGACGGGAAGGAATCGGGAGATTTCAGGAGGAGACTGAATCCGTGCGTCAGTGCGCGGGAGAGCTCTTGCAGAAGTTATCAGATCAGGGGGAGATCGCGAACCGGATTGCGAATCTGATTCAGATACTCCGGGATCTGTCGGAGGCCTCGGCCAGGGAGAACGGGAGGATCGAAGGGGAAATTCACAGGGTAACTCAAGAGCTCGGGGAGATCCGGTATGAGGAGTTATCCTATGAGATCTACCGGATTCTGGAGGAAGAACACGGGCTGGAAGAAGAGAAGGCGGCGAAGGAGGAGGAGCTTGCCGCGAACCGCAGGGATCTGGACGAGGTCCGGCTTCGCAGGAATGTCCAGTCCTGTGCGAAGGTCTTCGAGGAATATGTGGCAGCCTCTCAGGATCAGATGGAGCTTGAGAACCGCCTTGAGAGGCTGAAGGAGAAGGATCAGGACAGCGCGCCGGAGCGGGAGCGGCTTGGTTATAACCTGAGGCTCTATTATGAGCGGGAGTACGCTCACAGGGAGAAAAGAGTCGCAGAGCTTACAGACTTAATCAAACGAACCAAAGAGAGGCAGGAGGAGCTTGGGGCGCTTCGAAGGAAGACGGAGGATGAGAGGGCTTCGGCTGCCGGGCTGATGGGAGGCTTAAAGCAGGCGATCGAGGAGTATGACCGCGCGGAACAGGATTACAATCAGGGGAGAGAGCGCAGGCTGATCCGAAATATTCTCGGGGAGTATGAGCCCGGAATCTTTGAAGTGCTCCTGGGTGAGAAGAATCGAACATTGCGGGAGCGGGAGGCCGGATTGATTGCGCTGAAGAAGGAGAGTGAGGAAGGGGAGAGCAGGCTGCGCGGCTGTGCGAGAAAGCTGGAGGACTGCGGCAGGAAGGCGGGATCCTGTGAACGAAGGATCCTGGAGTGTGAAGAAGCCAGAAACCGCATCCATCAGGCCATTGAGCTTCGCAAGACCCTGTTGCGCTATGTGGACTGCGCACAAGAGCGGTTGTTCGACACTCCGTACCTGATTGAAGCCTATCAGAGAAAGCTTCAGGCGATGGAGGGCTCTCTGCGGGAGCGGGAGGAGAAGAAGAAGGCGCTGTCGGAGGAATGCGAGAAGCTGCGCTCCGGCAGGGTGTTTCAGCTTCCGAAGGAGCTTAAGGAGGCGCTGGAGGGTGCGGGGATTCACTATATCTATGGAATGGAATGGCTGAAGCGCCTGGATCGGGACACGAAGGAGAAACAAAGAATTGCTCAGGGAAATCCGTTCCTGCCTTACAGCATCATCCTGTCGCAGCGGGACATGGCTGCCCTGGCAGCGGCGGATCTGCCGGTCTATACCAAATTCCCGGTTCCCGTCATCCGGCGGGAGGATCTGGAGTCCGGGGCGATCGGAGGAGGGGAGCCCCTTCTGACATTCGGGAAGGTCAGCTTCTTTATCCTGTTCAACCGGGAGCTGCTGGATGAGGAGAGGCTCTCACAGCTTCTGGCGGACCGGGAAGGGCAGATCAACGAGGCGGAAGAAGCGATCGCAGCCTTAAGAGGGGAATGGACCATGCTGTCGGAGAAGTATGACAGACTCCGCTTCCAGGATCTGACGAAGGAGGGGTATGAACAGGCGGAAAGGCTTCTGAAGCAGGCGAGGGAGGAGGCGGATGCTCTGGAGAGGGAGATCCGTACCATACGCTCCGAGCAGGATGCGCTGCGCCAGAGCCGGAAGGACAGGGAGCAAAGAAGGCGGGAGCTGGAAGAGGAGATCGCCGGACGAAGAAGGGAGATTTCGGATACTCAGGCACTTAAGAAGCGCTATGAACAGTATCTGGAGAACCTCCGGGAGCTTGAGCGGCTGACCGGAAGGAGAAAACGGCTTGAGGCGGAGCTTGCGGATTATCTTGCGCAGGAAAAGAAGGCGCAGGAGGATGCGTATGGACTCAACCAGGAGCGTCTTCGCGCCGAGATTGCCAGAGAGAAGGCGTCCGGGGACGCGGCTGCTTTCGCCGGATACCAGCCACGCGAGCTCCTGAACAAGGATCCGGAGGATATGCGGCCCAGGTTCGATGCCCTTACGAAGGAGATTCATGAAGGGCAAAAGGAGCTGGAAGAATCGCTGGCCAAGGCACAGAGGGCATTTCGCAGGAAGGAGGATGAGCTGGTCCGGCTGACGGATCGGCTTGGCGTAAAGGAGACGCAGTACCGGGAGACGAGGTACGATCCGTTCGAGGAGGATCGGCTTGAGGACAAGTCCAGGCAGCTGGATCAGACGGCGGGAGAGCTGGAACGGGAGAGGAACCGTCTGGATCGGGCGCTTGCGGTGAAGCAGGAGCAGGAGCGCGCCATGCGCCGGACGCTGACGGAGCAGACCGGACGGACGGAGACGAAGCCGAGAGAGGAGATTGCCGATCTGGAATTTGCCGCCAGAAGCTCGCTGAAGAATCAGGAGCTTGCCGGCTTGAGGAAAGAGGCAGCTCAGACGGCGGCGCGCCTGTCGCTGTATGAGCAGAACCTTTCCGCGCTGGCGGAATATGAGGACTTCGCGGTGACGGCTCCCTGTGAGTTCGAACAGAAGCTGTCCGAATGCGGCAGAGAGGAGCTCAACCGTCTTCAAGGCAGTCTGAAACGGGATTATCGGAATAAGGGCGCGGAAATCACACAGGGAAGACAGACTCTGTCGGAACGGATCCGGCAGGTCATGGAGATGGAGATTTTCCAGGATGAGTTTTATCATAATCCGCTTTCGACGCTCTATCAGATTAGGGAGAATCCGGAGTATGTGAGGGAGCAGCTCGATATTACCTGTGCCTCGTATGAGAGCCTGCTTGAGAAGCTGGCGGCGGATATCGCGATGGTAGAGAAGGAGCAGGAGAAGGTGACGGATCTGCTGCTAGAATACGTACACGATGTTCACCGGAATCTGGATAAGATTGATAAGAACTCCACGATCACCGTTCGGGAACGGTCGATCAAGATGCTGCGCATCCGGCTTCCGAAATGGGAGGAGCACGAGGAGGAAATCCGGAAAAAGCTGATCGGATTCGTTGAGGATCTGACCCGGAGCGGCCTGGCCGGGCTGGCGAAGAATGAGAATGTGGAGGAGATGATTGGAGCGCGCGTTACAACCAAGAATCTGTATGACACTGCCTGCGGCATCGGAAGCATTGAGATCCGGCTGTATAAGATAGAAGAACAACGGGAATACCCGATCAGCTGGGCGGAGGTTGCGAAGAATTCCGGCGGGGAAGGCTTCCTGTCCGCGTTCGTTGTGCTCTCAAGTCTGCTGTCTTATATGAGGAGGGACGATACGGATCTGTTCATGGAACAGGAGGAGGGCAAGGTGCTTCTGATGGACAATCCCTTCGCCCAGACGAACGCAGCGCATCTGCTCAAGCCTCTGATGGATGTTGCCAGGAAGAGCAATACACAGCTCATCTGTCTGACCGGCCTGGGAGGAGAATCCATCTACAGCCGGTTTGACAATATCTATGTCCTGAATCTGATCCCCTCCGGAATCAGGAAGGGAACGATGTATCTGAAGGGGGAGCATCTGAAGGGGGATGAGCCGGAGACGGAGGTGATGGAAGCCTCCCGGTTCGAGGTGGAGGATATGGAGCAGATGAGGTTTGATTTCGTAACAGAGGAATAGGAGCGTTTGGCGGAACATTTTGCTTTGCATCCTCTGTGAGAAAGATGTATCATGGAAAATAGATAAAACTTGGGAAGGAAGTGATGAGATGTTCCGGTATCTGAAGAAGTATTGGCTCTATGCCCTGCTTGCCCCGCTGTTCATGATTGGAGAGGTACTCATGGATCTGGTTCAGCCGCAGTTAATGAGCACGATCATTGACGAAGGCGTTCTTGGACTCTCAAATCAGAATGTAGGGGATCTGGGTCTGGTAATTGTGACCGGCCTGAAAATGATCGGATTCGTAGCGATTGGTGGTTTGTGCGGGGTGCTGTGCGGGGTATTTACCAATATCTGCAGTCAGAACTTCGGAAATGACATGAGGAAGGCGGCGTTCCGCAGAGTGATGGCGCTCTCCTTCGAGCAGACCGATCAATTTTCAACGGGCTCTCTGGTCACAAGGGTTACGAATGACGTGACCCAGATTCAGAATATGGTAGCTCAGTGTATCCGGGGGTTTGTCCGCAATGTTATGCTCTTCGGAGGCGGCATTGTGTGTATGCTGACGCTGGACCTGAGCTTCGGTGTTGTGGTGGCGTGCGCGTTCCCGTTCCTGTTAATCTGCGTGGTGTTCTTCATCTCCAGAGTGAATCCTCTGTTCTCTCTGCTGCAGAAGAAGCTGGACCGGGTGAATTCCGTGATGCAGGAGAACGTCTCCGGCTCCCGCGTGGTGAAGGCGTATGTCAGGGAGAATTATGAGAAGGAGCGGTTCGGGAAGGCCAATCAGGATCTGGTGGATACCCAGCTTCGGATCCTGACGATCTTTTCTTACATGACTCCGATTATGAATATTGTTCTGAATCTGTCTGTTGTGGCAGTCATTTATACCGGCTCGATCCGGGTTCAGGAGGGAGGCGTAACGCCGGGAAATGTAATGGCGGCTATTACATACTTATCCCAGATCCTGAACAGTGTTATGATGTTCGCGATGATTTTCCAGACCGTATCCAGAGGCCTGGCTTCGTATAAGAGACTGAGCGAGGTGCTGGAGTGCGAGCCTGTCATTGCAGACGGAGAGACGGAGAGGGTGCCTGCGGGAGGCGGCATGGTAGAGTTTAAAGATGTGTCCTTCTCCTATCCGGGCAGCAGAGGAGAATCCGTTTTGAGTCATATTAATCTGACCATTCGTCCGGGAGAGACACTGGCAATCCTGGGAGCAACGGGAAGCGGCAAGAGCAGTCTGGTGAATCTGATTCCGCGTTTCTATGACGCAACGGAGGGGCAGGTGCTTGTGGACGGGGTTGACGTGAAGAATTATAAGCTCGGCAAGTTAAGGGAGAGGGTTGCCGTCGCCTTACAGAAGAGCGAGCTGTTCTCTGTTACAATCCGGGAGAATATCCGCTGGGGCCGCGACGGCGCATCCGATCAGGAGCTTCGCGAAGCCGCGTCGGACGCGCAGGCGGCGGAATTCATTGAAAGCAAGCCGGAAGGATATGACACCATGGTCGCCGAGAAGGGCATGAGCCTGTCAGGCGGGCAGAAGCAGAGACTGTCAATCAGCCGCGCGCTGCTGAAGAAGGCAGAGATCCTGATCTTCGACGATTCCACGAGCGCCCTGGATCTGAAGACAGAGGCGAAGCTGTATGAGGCGCTGCGGACCAAATACCCGGATGTGACTAAGATTATTATTGCGCAGCGGATCGCTTCCGTGAAGGGAGCAGATCGCATTGCCGTTCTGGATAACGGCAGGATTGCGGCATGTGATACGCATGAGAAGCTGATGGAAAGCTGCAGCATCTATCAGGATATTTATCGGTCTCAGCTCAAGGCAGACAGTGAGCCGGGGGTATCGGGAAATGAGACGCCGGCGGATCCCGCCGCGGTTGTGACACAGTGAAACGGAGGTGAGAGATATGGCAGATACGAATAAGCAGGCTCCCCCTCAGAATGTTCCGATGCCGGGCAGAAGGGGTCCGCGCGGCCCGATGATTGTGGAAAAGCCGAAGGAAGGAAAGAAGACGCTTGGCAGGCTGCTGCAGTATTTTGAGAAGGAAAAAGGAATGGTAGCGGGACTGCTTGGCATTGTCGTGGTTCTTGTGGCGTGTTCCGTCTATGCTCCGAGACTTCAGAGTGAGGCGATTGACCGGATTACGGACGGACAGTTCTCCGAGCTGCCCGCGGTGCTGATTGTGATGCTGATTCTGTATGGCATTAACGGGGCATCGACGCTGATTCAGAGCCTCTTAAGCGCGCAGTTAAGTCAGCGGATTGTGAAGAGAATGCGGGAGGATCTGTTTGATAAGATTGTGAATCTTCCCATCAAATATCTGGATACTCATCCCCATGGGGATATTATGAGCCGTATGACGAATGATGTGGAGAATATCTCCGGTACGGTATCACAGTCCTTAAGCTCCCTCGTCAGCGGGATTCTCACGATTATCGGAACCGTCTTCATGATGGTGTGGCTGTGTCCGCAGCTTGCGCTGCTATCCTGTGTTACGGTCATTCTTACGATTTTCGCTTCGAGCTATCTGTCCCGGAAGATGAAGCTGTTCTTCCGCAAGCGCCAGGTACTTCTCGGAAATTTGAACGGAACCGTGGAGGAGATGGTAACAGGCTATAAAACCGTGGTTGCTTATAACCATCAGAACAAGGTGGTAGAGGAGTTCGAGCAGACCTCGGATGAACTGACGAAGGTCGGAATCATCGCCGAGAGCTTCGGCGGCTCCATGGGGCCGGTGATGAATGTTATTAACAATATAGGATTCGTCATCATCGCGGCATTCGGCGGGTATTTCGCCATTCACGGGATCATATCCATCGGCGTGATTTCGGCGTTCATTGTCTATGCCAAGCAGTTCGGAAGGCCGATCAATGAGATCGCGCAGCTCTACGGCCAGATACAGACCGCAATCGCGGGCGCGGAGCGGGTGTTCTCCATTATGGATGAGCAGGAGGAGGACAAGAGCGGCGAGCGCGGAATGGACGGGACGAAGGGCGTAATTTCGTTCCGCAACGTGAACTTTTCCTATGTACCGGGCAAGCAGGTTTTGTATGATTTTAATCTGGATATTTATGCCGGCCATAAGGTCGCGCTGGTCGGAGCGACCGGAAGCGGCAAGACAACGGTGGTAAATCTGCTGATGCGTTTCTACGATATTGACAGCGGCGAGATTCTGATTGACGGGGTGAATATTAAGGATATTGAATGTGCGAAGCTCCGTGCCAGCACGGCCATCGTGCTTCAGGATACGGTGCTGTTCTCGGACACCATCCGCAATAACCTGAAATATTCGAATCCGCAGGCTTCGGATGAGGAGATGGAGCGGGCGGCGAAGATGAGCAACTGCCACAGGATGATTACCAGACTTGCGAAGGGGTATGATACGGAGCTGACGGAGTCGGGGCAGAACCTCAGCCAGGGGCAGAGACAGCTCTTATCCATTGCCAGAGCGTTCCTTGCGGATCCGAAGATTCTGATTCTGGATGAGGCAACCTCAAGCGTGGATACCCGGACGGAGCAGCACATCCAGGATGCCATGGTAAATCTGATGAAGGATCGCACCAGCGTCATCATTGCCCACCGTCTGTCTACGATTCGGGACGCGGACTTCATTGTGGTTCTGGATCAGGGCAGGATTGTGGAGACAGGAAATCATGAGGAGCTGATCGCGAAGCAGGGAAGATATTATGAGTTGTATATGACACAGTTTGCGGGCAATGCGATATAATGGCAGAGGAGGAAGCATAGGTCGATCTCCGGGAGAAGGAGTATGCTTCCTCTTTTACTGTCCGGCAGGCTATGTATGAACTCCGGCGGTTCCGTGAGCGGGTGATTGGATTGCCCGAACCCAGGCTGCTCCTCTTTCTGTGCGGAGCGGGGTAATTATGGATGAGATGTACCATAGATGGGATAATATCATAGTCTTGATGTCCATAATAGGAGGGAGATTTCGCCCGTCAGCGCGGCATGGGCCGGACAGAAGGAGAGAACAATGGAGGTTACGATTTATGAGTGAAGCAGGGAAGGCCGGAATGGTAACGGGGAATCCCGCGAAGTCATTGATTCTATTCGCGATTCCCCTGATATTGGGAAATCTGCTGCAGCAGTTCTACAATATGGCAGATTCTATTATAGTAGGAAACTTTGTGGGAGAGGATGCGCTGGCTGCGATTGGCGCCTCGTATTCTCTGACGACGGTGTTCGTTATGATCGCGATTGGCGGAGGAATCGGCGCATCTGTCATCACGGCACAATATTACGGAGCGAAGGAATATCCGCGGGTGAGAGCCTCCATTCATACTGCTCTGATTACCTTCCTTGGCGTCAGTGTGGTACTGGCGGTGATTGGCTTATCCGCGAACCGGGCGATTCTGATATTGATGGATACGCCGGAGAATGTGTTAGATTCCGCAGCTCTTTATTTGAATATCTATTTTCTGGGACTTCCGTTCCTGTTTATGTATAATATTCTGACTGCGATTTTCAATGCGCTGGGAGAATCGAGAATTCCGTTATATCTGCTGATATTCTCTTCGATTACAAACGTGATTCTGGATCTTGCGGCGGTTGCCGTATGGAACCTCGGGGTTGGGGGAGCCGCGGCAGCGACGGTGTTCGCCCAGGGGCTTTCGGCTGTGATTCTGTTCGTGCTGCTTCTTCGCAGGCTCAGGCAGCTTGGCAGCGGGCAGGGCGCACACTATGACAGACGGATTCTGCTTCAGATGGTTAAAGTAGCCGTTCCCTCCATGCTCCAGCAGTCCATCGTATCCATAGGAATGCTTCTGGTGCAGTCTGTAGTAAATGGCTTTGGGTCATCCGTTTTGGCCGGATATTCGGCGGGAAGCAGGGTGGAGTCCATCTGCATTGTGCCCATGATTGCGATGGGCAATGCCATCTCAACCTTCACGGCGCAGAATATCGGAGCAGGGAAGCCGGAACGGGTGAAGAAGGGATACCGCGCCGGATATGGGATCATATTCGCATTTGCGGTTCTGATTGCGGTAATTTTGCTTTGCCTCAAGGAGCCGCTGATCGCTGCTTTTGTGGATACTGAGGATGGAAGACTGGCCTATGAGACGGGGACATCGTATCTGTCCTTTCTGGCATGGTTCTTTGTGTTCATTGGGTTAAAGGCACTGACGGACGGTGTTCTGCGCGGCGCGGGCGATGTTGTGGTATTCACGCTTGCCAATCTGTGCAATCTGGCCGTGCGTGTCTTCGTGGCATTTCGGTTCGCTCCGGTCTGGGGAGTCCAGGCGGTGTGGTTTGCGGTGCCGATGGGGTGGGCCGCAAATTATGGGATCTCATTTCTGCGGTATTTGAGCGGGAAGTGGAAGGGGAAGAAGGTGGTATGAAAAGGGGGCTTATCATGTGTATTCATGATAGCCCCCAGGCCGTCCTTGATGGTTTTTCAGATGCTTTCCCGATTATCAATCAGGAAAGAGCCTTCTGACTCTGATACAGGAATATGATATACAGAATCGAAGCCACAATCTGGACAAGACCCGTGATTATAATAATGAGTCCCGCAAGCAGATTGATAAAGGGGATCAGAGTCAGTACAGAGCAGGCCAGAATTATGATCATACAGATCAGGTAGATTCTCCAGATTAAGCCCGCGCGGCTGACAAGTTCCGGACTGCGTCCGCTGAGGTATCCTGCCGTTGTATTGCACACCAGATATACCACCAGGAAGTCGATGATGGTGGAAACAATGGTGAGTTCATAATGGTTTTCTCCCTTTGTGTAATTGATTGGGCGGGAGTGCTGCCTGCCTTTCTTTGAGTATAGCATAGATTTGCTGGATTGACAAATTATAAAAATCACCGTTCCTTGGCGATTTGTTGTCTTTTTTCCTGTATGCTCACGGTATGGCAGGCGGAGGAACCTGTCAGGAGACAGGAGTCAAAAGACAGGAAGGAGACAGCATATGCAGATTGAATTGGAAGGTGTGACGAAGCAGTATGGAAGGAAGCGGGTGCTTGACGGAGTATCCCTGACCTTTCGGGGAGGGATGTACGGGCTTCTGGGAAGGAACGGGGCCGGGAAGTCAAGCCTGATGCGGATTCTGGCCGCGATATCAAAGGAGAGCGCAGGAAGCATCCTCCGCGAGGGAGTTCCCGGCGGAAGCGAGGCGCAGATCCGGGCGATGACCGGATATCTCCCGCAGGATTTTATGGTCTATCCGGGAATGCGCGTGGAGCAGGCCATGAATTATCTGGGAATGCTTGGAGGAATTCCGGCTGGCGTCAGAAAGGAGCGAATCGTAAGGCTTCTGGAACGGGTGAATCTGAAGGATTCCGCGAGAGTCAGGGTCAGACATCTCTCCGGCGGAATGCTTCGGCGGCTTGGGATCGCGCAGGCTCTTCTGACCGATCCGAAGATTCTGATCGTGGATGAGCCGACGGCGGGACTGGATCCGGAGGAGCGTCTCAGAATCCGGGAGCTGCTGACCGAATGCGCCAGAGATCGGCTGGTGATTCTTTCCACCCACATTGTCGGAGATATTGAGCAGACCTGTGAGCGGACGGCTGTTCTGGACGGGGGACGGCTGATATTTGACGGGACGGTGCGGGATCTGGCGCAGCGGGCATCCGGGAGGGTCTATGAATTCGTAACGGAGGCCGGGGAGCTTGCGGAGTTAAAGGAGCGTTATACGCTGATCAGCTCAAGAAATCAGGGAGAGAAGGTGCTGGTCCGGGCAGTCGGAGCGGCGCCTCCCGATACGGAGTACCGTCTGTGTGAGCCGGGAATTGAGGACGGGTATATGGAACTGCTCAGGGAGGTGGAGGTATGAGTCTGGTTAGAACAGAAGGGGCGAGAGTGCTCTTTCATGTGATTTATGCCGCTTATTTGGTCTTGGTCCTGCTCTCCTGGAAGGAGAATTATGCCGGACTGACCGGGCAGGAGATTCGGGCTGCCGAGGCCGGCGAGACTGCGGTCGGATTCGATGCGCCGGTTCTTGCCAGGCCCGAACCGGGAGCGGAGTATTATGGAAGCAAACAGGTGGAGGATCC
The DNA here is from genome assembly GCA_944380155.1 of uncultured Lachnospiraceae bacterium. Classification (GTDB taxonomy): domain Bacteria; phylum Bacillota; class Clostridia; order Lachnospirales; family Lachnospiraceae; genus Caccomorpha. The sequence goes on along the minus strand of CALWGS010000135.1, from coordinate 975 downwards.
GGAGAAGCTGATGACGGGGGGAACCGATATGCTTCTGCTGGAATATCAGAAAAATGAATATACAACCTATCCTCTGGGGTATTATAGGGCTGTTACATTAAGCGAGGAGGATCAGGCCGTTGTGCTCGGAATCCTCAAGGAGATTACGGGACTGTCCGAGGAGGAGCTGCTGAACCTGCCCGATCACTATTTCCCACAGGTCAATGGAATGATTTTTCACGCATCGGATGAATTGGAGGCGGAAGAAGACGGATCCTTCCGTCTGAATCCGAGTGATTCCGTATCAGGAGAGGAATACCTGTTCGAACCAAAGGTCAGCTATGAACGGTTCCTGGAGCTGATGGGGGAGATGGAGGAGCTGCTTGGGCCGGGGTCGAATTATTCGATGGAAAGCCTGATTACGTATTTCGGAATTACGGATCGAACTTATGAGGAGGCGGTGGAGCAGTATGAGCTGACCATCGAATCCGATCAGGTTGCCGGAGGTTTTGCAAGGCTGTTCTGTGATTATATGGCGGGCCCCGCAGGGCTGTATCCGGCATTTCTTGCGGTCTTTGTCTGGTACCGGGATCGCAGGAAGGGAATCCGGGAAGTCATCTGGTCAAAACGCATCTCATCTGTACGTCTGGTATTCTCCCGATTCCTTGCGGTAGTCGGTGCGGCGCTTCTGCCGATGTTCGTACTGAGTCTGGAATCGCTGATCCCTCTGGTACAGTTCGGCGCACGTCAGGATCTTGCGGTGAATGTGTTTGCATTCGTTGAATACATTCTCTGGTGGCTGCTTCCGACGGTGATGGTATCGGCGGCGCTTGGAGGGCTGATTACGATTCTGACCGATACTCCCGCAGGGATTCTGGTCTGCTTTGCCTGGTGGCAGATTGAACGGGGGATGACGGGACTGACAGGGGATGTATCCCTGTGGACGCTTATGATTCGGCATAATACCCTGCGTGGGGCAGAGCTGATAGAGGAGAA
>CALWGS010000134.1 GCA_944380155.1 uncultured Lachnospiraceae bacterium | reverse complement strand
ATGCGCACCGTTTCCTCATGGGGATTGGCAATGACCGTATGGGCTGCCGGCTTCTTCAGGCACCGCCTGCATGCCGCGTCAATCGCCTGCGTTACGTCGGATACGGAACCCTGAATGATAATCGTCACCAGGCGGCCGCCGAGCTTGCGCTCCCAGGCGACAAATTCCACGCTGGCCGTCTTGCACATGATGTCCAGCGCGTCAATCGCCGCACTCACTCCGGTTACCTCAAAGAATCCATATGATTTTCCCATATTATCCACCATTCCGCCGCTTACACGGCTCACTCTCTGCTGCTGTCAGCCAAATCAGATCGTAGGAAGAATCTTCTCCACGTCGGCATGAGGCCTGGGAATGACGTGAACCGCAACCAGCTCGCCAAGTCTGGATGCAGCTGCCGATCCTGCCTCGGTTGCGGCCTTCACCGCTCCGACATCTCCGCGTACCATAACGGTTACCAGTCCGGAGCCGATCTTCTCTGTTCCGATTAATGTCACCTCTGCGGACTTTGTCATCGCATCTGCTGCCTCGATTGCTGCGGTCAATCCTCTGGTCTCGATCATTCCTAATGCTTCCTGTGTCATCGTATTATCCTCCGAATTAGATTGAAATTATTGTATCGTATCTTTTAATTTTTGTCCAGCCCCGAAAGCTTCATCATCTTCTCGGTATCCGGCTCGGGTCTCGGGATCACATGCTTGGCCACAACCCCGGATATCGCCTTCGCCGCTTCCTCTCCGGCTTCCACCGCCGCGCGCACATCTTCCACGCTTCCGCGGTACTTCACCATGACAATCAGGGGAATCGGAAGAGAGTCCGCGTTCGCCGGCTTATTCTTGTCAAATGTTTCGATGCGGACATTCCCGGCCTTGCATCCGGCATCCGCCGCCGCGAAGGCCGCCGTCAGTCCGAATACCTCCAGCATTCCTATCGCTTCTCCCATGTGCCTCGCTCCTGTTATTGATTGATAATCGCAATCTTAAGGCCTTCCATGCGAAGATTGGTCTTAAGTGCCTCGTTAATCTCCTCAAGCGGGAAGGTATGTGTAATCAGCTCATCCATGGGAAGTCCGATTCCCTTCGCCCTCTTTAAGAAATCGAAGGTCGTCGCGTAATCCCTTAAGGTGTAGACCCAGGAGCCCACCAGGGTGATTTCCTTCGAGCACAGATCGAAGTGAGGATTAATCGTAGCGTCCCCGCCGTTGATAAAGAAGCCCAGCTCGCACAGTCCGCCGCCGTTGCGGATAAACTTATAAATATTCGAGTGAGCCGCCGGAGAACCGGTGCACTGGAACGCGAAATCCGCCAGATGCCCGTCAAATGCCGCCTCAACCGCCCCCGTAAGGGCCTCGATTCCCTTGTACTCCTTGAAGTTCACGGTCTTCGACGCGCCCATCTTCTTCGCGAAGTCCAGTCTCTTCTGCTCGCCGTCAACCGCAACAATCGTTTCGATTCCCATGGTCCTTAAGACCGCAATACAAATCAGTCCGATCGGTCCGCAGCCCTGAACCACAACCCGGCTGTTGAAGCGCAGGATTCCGGTGGTCTTCGCCCTCTCCACCGCATGAACCAGCACGGCACACGGCTCAATCAGAATACGGGAGGACAGATCCAGATCGCTGACATTGAATACGGTAGAACCCTTGCGGATCAGAATATAATCCGCGAACCATCCGTTCAGATGAATGTCGTCATCCGGAAGCAGTCCATAGACATCCGCGCCGCCGACATTCTGCTTGTTCAGATCGAACATGGTGATGTCCGGGTTATCCTTGAATATCATACAGGTCACAACCTTATCGCCCAGCTTCAGATCCTTGCCCGCGCTGTCCTTCTTGACATTCCTGCCCATCTTCACGATTTCACCGGTTCCCTCATGACCAAGCGCAACCGGGATCAGGCCGAAGGGATCTCTCTTGAACTCATGCGCGTCCGTTCCGCACACGCCGCAGCCCTCCACCTTAACCAGAATATCATCATCGCCAACCTCCGGCATGGGATATTCCTTCACCTCGAAGTTCTCAAGGCCGGTTAATACCGCAACCTTCGCGGTCTTGGGGATCTCCTTCCCCGCAGGTGTGCCTGTCTTAGTGCCTCCGGCCATTCCGGCAAGCACCTGCTTTACAATTTCTTCTATGTTGATTGAATTCATGTCCATTGTTTCTACCCTTTCTCTTACCGGATGCACAGACTGTCCGACATCACGCAGCGCCTGCGCTTTGTGAAAGTGGAAGCGCTGGTCAGCCCCTCGCCGGTACGGCTCGCAATCGTGAAGGTGCAGAAGCCCTCCCCGCCGAAGCCGATTGCCGCGTAGGACGGCGCGTTCTTAACAAGAATCGCCGTGTCGATTGCCCTGGCATACTTTGTAATGTTGTCAATGTTCTTGGAATGAATGTGGGCGGAATGACGGTTGCCATGCTCCAGCCAGACGGCCTTCTCCACCGCGTCGTCAAAATCCTTCGCCCTTACAATTCCAAGAATCGGCCTCATCAGCTCCGTCGCAATCAGCGGATGCTCCATCGGCCCTTCAAAGATAATGCAGCGGATGTTATCCGGCACGCTGACCCCAATCATACCAAGCAGGGTCTTCGCATCGCGCCCCACACACTTACGGTTCAGTCCCTTCGGCGTCAGCACCGTGGCGGTCAGCTTATCCTGCTCCTCCTTCGAGGCCAGGTAGCATCCCTGCTCGGTCAGCATATAATGCATCAGCTCATCGGCAATGCCGTCAACGGCCACAACCTCCTTCTCCGCGATACAGGGAAGGTTATTGTCGAACGTACATCCGTTCACGATATCCTGCGCCGCCTTGCGGATATCCGCCGTCTCATCGACAAGGGCCGGAGGATTGCCCGCGCCCGCGCCGATTCCGCGTCTTCCCGACGAAAGCACCGCCGTTACGACGCCCGGCCCGCCGGTTGCCGCGATCAGCTGAATATCCTTATGCTTCATCATAATCCCGCTGGTCTCAAGCGTAGGCTTCATCACCGTACACGCTACATGATCCGGTCCCCCGGCCTCGATGGACGCCTCGTTAATCAGCTGAATCGCATACATCGAAGTCTTGACAGCCGCCGGATGAGGATTGAACACAACGGTATTACCGCCGGCAATCATGCCGATGGAGTTGCACAGAACCGTCTCGCTGGGGTTGGTGCACGGAGTAATCGCCCCGATCACTCCGAACGGCCCCATCTCCACCAGCGTCAGCCCTCTGTCGCCGCTCCAGGCGGTCGTCGTAATATCCTCCGTCCCGGGCGTCTTCTCCGCAACCAGGCGGTGCTTTAAAATCTTATGTCCCACATTGCCCATGCCGGTTTCGTCAACGCCCATACGCGCCAGAACCTCGGCATTCTCTATGGTCTTCTTTCTGATATTTGATATAATCTTCTCTCTCTGGTCCATGGACATGGCACGAACGATCTTCTGTGCCTCTTTCGCCCTGGCAATCGCCTCGTTCATATCCGCAAAGACTCCCCGGCTGCCGCCCGCGGGCGCCGCCGCAATCTGAAGCTTCGCCATGACCTCCTTCACAATGTCCTGAACCAGCTGTTCATTCACAGGCACAATACTCCTCCATTCCGGGCCTTACGGCACCAAGGTCTTGAATACGGCCTCCGCATAATCGCCAAGCTCGGTATCCTCCTTCGCGCTTCCGCCGCTTACGCCAAACCCTCCGATGATCTCACCCTTGCTGCGAAGCGGTACGCCGCCGCCGAATATGACAATCCTGCCGCCGTTCGTATACTGGATTCCGTACAGGGATCCGCCCGGCCCCGCAAGTGTGGCAAGCGTCTTGGTGCTCATCTTAAGGCTGACCGAGGTATACGCCTTATTCAGCGCGATATCATAGCTCGCGATATAGGCATCATCCATGCGCTGTACGGCAACGGGGTTCCCGCCGGCGTCCACCACCGCCATCACAACGCGCGCATTCAGGGACTTCGCCTTCTGCGATACCTTCTCAATCAATTCATTCGCAATCGCAAGAGTCATCCTTGCAGGCATCCGGCCCGCGGCGGATGCCGCGGACGTTCCGTTCGAAACGAACGCTTCTTTTGAAGCGGTTGTTCCCTTTGAAGCAGATGCCTCCTTCGCTTCCTTTACGACTCTGGCAATGATTTCCTCAATCTTTTTCTGTTCATTCATAGGTGACTCCTCATTTCAGGCCAAGCTGCTCCATAACCTTCCTGGTAATCTCGGCAATGACATCCGCGCTGACTCCGTCCGTCTGCTCCTGGGTCTGTCCGCCGCAGGTATGGCAGCTCATGCCGCCGTTGCACTGCTTTCCGATGCAGACATCGGCCGGGTGCTTGCCCTTCAATCCGAACTTCCTTCTGATCTCGTAGAGTCTCTCTACCTGAGCCTGGGATAATTCCTTCGGGCCGCCGAGCATCTTCGCCTGGTATAACAGTCTGGCATAGAACTCAACCGACTCCATCTTATGATAAGCGTTCAGCAGGGAATCCGAATATGTCAGGGCTCCGTGGTTCTCAAGCAGAACGGCATCGTAATGCTGAAGGTACTTCTCTACCGCATCCGGAATCTCATCCGTGGAGGGAGTGCCGTATTCCGCAATCGGAACACACCCAAGCGCAATGACCGCCTCCGGCATAATCGGCTGTGTCAGCGGGATTCCCGCAATCGCGAAGGTTGTCGCGTACAGCGGATGCGCATGAACAACGGACTGTACGTCGGGTCTGTGCTTATAGACGCGCAGATGCATCTTAATCTCGGACGAAGGCTTAAAGCCGGGATTTGCCTGAAGCACCTTGCCGTTCTCATCCACCTTGCAGATGTACTCAGGCGTCATATACCCCTTGCTGACGCCGGTCGGCGTGCACAGAAACTCATGGTCATTGAGCTTCACGGAAATATTGCCGTCATTCGCGGCTACCATGCCGTGATCGTAAATTCTCTTGCCAATCTCGCAAATCTGCTTTTTGATTTCGAATTCGTTAACCATTATGATGTCCTCCTGAAATGTAATCTTATCTATGAGTCATACCGGCTTATCCGCCGATCTGACATTCCAGTCCCGAAGCCTCTCTTGCTGTTCTCAGCAGAAGCTCCATCTTCTCCCCGGCAGGCGGAAGAATATCCTTCATCCGGTACTCCCTGCCAAGCCCCTCATACTTGTCCTGCCCCAGCCTGTGATACGGGAGCAGATGAAGGCGGTACACATTCTTAAGCCGTCCGGCAAATGCCGCAATGGCCGCAATCTCCTGCACGGTATCGTTGAAGGTCGGCACAACGGGAACCCGGATGGACAGCCTTGTCATGCCGGACTGCGCGATCCTTGCCGCGTTCTCAAGCATCAGGTTATTCTCCCTTCCGGTGAACCTCTTATGCTTCTGCGGATCCGTATGCTTAATATCAAGCAGGTAGTCATCCAGATACGGAAGCAGTTCCTCAATCACCTCATACTTCGCGCATCCCATGCTCTCCATCGCCGTATTGATTCCTCTCATCTTCGCTCCGTACAACAGAGCCTTCGCGAATTCCGGCTGGCACAGGCTCTCGCCGCCGGACAGGGTCAGCCCGCCCCCGGAGCGCCGGTAGTACGGTCTGTCCCGCTCCACGATATCAAGCACCCGGCCTGCCGTGGTATCCTCCCCGATCACCTTCTTCTCACCGGCTACTGTCATGGTCTGAATCCCGAACTCCTGCGATTCCGGGTTACAGCACCACAGGCACCGGAGCACGCACCCCTTCAAGAACACGATGGTCCGGATGCCGGGACCGTCGTGAATGGAATATCTTTGTATATCAAAGATTCGTCCCTGTACTTCCCTGTAGTTATATGTCTCATCCATAGATCTGCCCCAAGCCTTAGAATCCCTGTTCAGTCCGGTTAATAATATCATCCTGAAGGGATCTGGATAAGGTAGTAAAGAGCGCGCTGTAGCCTGCGACGCGGACAACGAGATGCTTGTACTTCTCCGGATTCTTCTGCGCGTCCAGAAGCGTCTCGCGGCTTACCACATTGAACTGCATATGGCTTCCCTTCTGGTCGAAGTAAGAACGGATCAGCGCCACGAACTTCTCAAGTCCCTCCCTGCCGCTCAGCGCGGAGGGGTGGAACTTCTGGTTGAAGAGCGTTCCGTTCGACGCGATGTAATGATCCAGCCTTGCCACGGAATTCGCCGCGGCCGTAGGCCCGTGCACATCCCGTCCCGCGGAAGGAGATACCCCGTCCGCCACCGGCGTACCCGCAAGCCTCCCGTCCGGAGTCGCGCCCGTCTGGGCTCCAAGGGGAACGTTGGCCGATACCGGATACAGGCCCGCCTGGAACATTCCGCCCCTCGGATTGCGGTACTGCTCAAGCGGCTTCGTGTAGGTATAGGCAACATCCCTCGCGAACTCGTCCACTTCGTCGATGTCATTGCCGAACTTCGGAACCGCCAGAATCTGATTCCGAATCTCCTCATAGCGCTTCTTCTCTTCCTCCGTCACGCTCGCAGACAATACGGTCTTTAAGATCTGAACCACCTCATCCTCTTCTACCTTCCGCCCGCTCTTCGCAAGCTCGGACACAATCTGCGCCGTCACGGCGGCCGCCGTATCCGCGTCAATGCCTCTTCCGTAATTCGTCGCAAGGGCACGCTTTAACTCGGCAAGTGAGAACGCCTTCTCTTCATAGACCAGCTTCTTCACCGCATACAGCGAATCCGCCATATTCGCGACGCCAAAGCCCTGAGGCCCCGTGAAGTTATAGATCGCGCCGCCCTCCTGAACACTCTTCCCCCGCTTCATGCAGTCATCCACCATACAGGAGAGGAAGGGAAGCGGGCACCGCTCGGCGTGAGCCACGTCAATGGAGTTATCCGCGTTCACCAGCAGCTCAATCTGATAATTCATCTGCTTCTTGTATGCGTCATAGAACTGCTCAAAAGTTGTAAGCTCCTCTACCTCCCCGGTGCGGACTCCGACCTGTACCCCTTTGTCCATTCCGTTCGAGAACACCAGCTCGAGCGGACGGCACATATTGAAGAACGCCGCGTCATGCCACCCTTCCGTCTTGCCGGCCTTCTGCGGCTCCACGCATCCGATAATGTTATACTCTCTGGCATCCGCAAGCGACAGTCCTCTGCTTAACAGCGCCGGAATAATCACCTCGTCATTATAGTAGGCCGGAAGCCCGACTCCCGTCCTCGTCAGTTCCGCCGCCTTCATCAGGAACTCATGCGGCGTACCGTTCCAGACCCTCACCGAGAACGACGGCTGCGGAAGCATCACATGCTTCGATGCCTGAATACACAGGAAGGACAGATCATTCGTCGCGTCATTTCCCTGCGCATCCTGTCCGCCCGCAATCAGGTTCTGGAACAGGCTGTAGCCCGCGAACCCTTCCGCACTGGCGGCATCCCTGCACTTGTTCAGATCATTTAGCTTCACCCAGATGCAATCCATCAGTTCCTGGGCGAACTCCCTTGTCAGCCTGCCCGCATCCAGATCCTTCTTGTAATACGGATACATATACTGGTCAAACCGCCCGGGCGAAATGGAATGCCCGCTCGATTCCAGCTGCAGAAGCTGCTGAATGAACCAGAAGGACTGGCAGGCCTCATAGAAGCTCTGCGCTCCCTTCGCCGGAACCCTCGCGCAGTTCATGGCAATCTGTAACAGCTCCCTCTTTCTTGCTTCATCCGCGCATCCGTCCGCCATCTTCCCTGCAAGCGCCGCATAGCGCTCCGCATACAGAATTACCGCGTCGCAGCTGATGATAACCGCCTCCAGGAAGGAAGAACGCTTCTGGTAATCCCAATCCGCCACACTTAAGCTCGAGAGAAGCTCCCGCGCCTCCCCCTTAATTCCTTCCAGGCCGATCCGCAGGACCTTATCATACTGCACCGTCACATGGCCGACCCCGTTATAGAAATAATTGCCGGGAGTGAACATATTATGTTCGATCGAAAGCAGGGTTGCAGGCGTCATATAAGAGGTCGCCAATTCACTCGTCGTCCTGCCCTTCCAGTACTTGTGCGCCTCCCGCAGATCCTTCTTGGTCTGCTCGGAAATATAGAACGGATCCGCTGTTCTGGCAGCCACCGTATCGAATTCCGCCTCCAGCCACTCATACGAGAATTCCGGATAGGTCTGGCAGCCGCGCGGCGCAATCGTCGAGCTTCCGACGATTAACTCTTCCTCTCTGATAATAATGGGAATGTTCTTCAGAATATGTTCGAATGCCTTCGCTCTGCGCAGAATCATCGGCTCACCCTCGGTCTGCCTGTAGGACTCGGTCAGCAGAACCGCTCTGGCCGATTCAATCTCCGGCATCCTCGCGTACAGATGATCAACCAGCCTTCCGATTCGCTCCGGCTTGGGAATATCAACAATCGTATACCGCTTCATAACTCTCCTTTCCCCAATATTCAACATTCGAAATGTGGTATTTAGAATTGTTCTACTCACTATTATATCAAACCCCTGTATGATGTCAATACAAACATCATGTAAATTGATTGAATTTCTTTGTTTTCCCAGGGTTTTAAGGTTGGTTTTATGTTGTTTTTATTGGTTTCTTCTTTATCTGTTCCAGATGCCGCATACGCGGACACCCCGGCGGAACGCGGATCCCGGAGCCCCTGCGCACATTTCTTTGTCATCCTGCACACTTCGATATAAAATAACAGAAACTTTTATGATTTGTAATATAATTTTAGATATTTTTACAAAGATTCTTTCGTTTTATTGTATAATTCTACATCATACGACAATATCAAACGAAAGGATGGAAGCAGAATGCACTGTGAGAAAGAGAACGGCCTCGGGGATCGCCTCTGCGCACTGCGGCAGGAGAAAAGCTTAACCCAGAAGGAGGTTTCCGAACGGATCGGGATCACCAAGGCCATGCTGTCCAAATATGAGAACGGCATCAATATTCCAAGGGCAGATGTTCTTGCGGATCTTGCCGACGTACTGGAAACTTCGACAGATTACCTGTTATGCCGTACCGGCGATCCTTCCGTACCAAAAGGTGCGAAACCGGACAAACAGAACGTACGCGTGCAGGATTGCTTCATGAAATTCAGGAAGCTGGAACCCGGGTTCCAGGAAATGATATACCAGAACGTAGAATGCCTGTATGAATTCACTGCGAAGCATGACAGAAGAAAGCGCTGAAAAAAGCGGGGTATGATTCGGACATCATCCCCGCTTTCGTATGCATAGATTCAGACAGATTCTCCGGCCGGCGTCAGACCTCCGGCAGTTCCCGCTCCATCAACTCCCATAACTCATCCCGTCCCTGCTTCGTCTCCGCGGAAAAAGGGATCAGAACCCCGTCGTCCGGCATTCCAAGCGTTTCCCTGATCTGTTTTAATTGCTTTGCTGTCTGACTCCGGTTAATTTTATCCAGCTTCGTCGCTATGACAACCGGCCGAAATCCCTGGTATACAATCCACTCATACATCTGGACATCGTTCGCGGAGGGCGCATGACGGATATCCACCAGAAGGAAGATCCTTTTTAACTGAGAAGACTTCTTCAGATAACGTTCAATCATCTTCCCCCACTTCTCCCTTGCCTGCATGGATACCTTAGCGTAGCCGTAACCCGGAAGATCGACAAAATACAGCCTGCCGTCGATATTATAGAAATTAATCGTCTGCGTCTTCCCGGGCTGCGCCGAAGTTCTTGCATAGGCCTTGCGGTACATCAGCGCGTTGATCAGCGACGATTTGCCGACATTCGATTTGCCGGCGAACGCGAACTCCGGCAGCGTATTCTCCGGCAGCCGGCTTGTAATTCCGCATACCGTCTCCAGATTCACATTTGATACAATCATAGCATCTCCTTATACGCGGGAGGACTCTTGGCCCACCAGCGCCTCTTTCAGAACATCGCCCATACTCTGCGCGTAGCAGAACACCAGGCCGTCCGTAATCTCATCCGCCAGCTCCTCAATATCCGGCCTGTTCTTATCCGGCACGATAATTTTGTGGATTCCGGCCTCTCTTGCGGCGAGCACCTTCTCCTTCAGCCCTCCGACCGGCAGCACCCTGCCGCGCAGCGTAATCTCTCCTGTCATCGCCAGATCAGCTCTGACCTTCTTCTCCGTAATAGCTGAAATCATGGCAGTCGCCATGGTAATTCCGGCAGAAGGGCCGTCCTTGGGTACCGCGCCCTCCGGGATATGGATATGCAGATCGTGCTTCTCGAAGAAATCCTCTTCAATCCCGTACTGTCCGGCAACAGAACGGATATAGCTGATCCCGGCTCTGGCCGATTCCTTCATCACATCTCCGAGCTGTCCCGTCAGCTCCATGCTGCCCTTGCCCGGCATAACATTCACCTCAATCTGAAGCGTGTCCCCGCCGACACTGGTCCAGGCCAGACCCCGGACGACGCCCGCCTCATCCTGGGCATTCACCTTATCCTGGTGATATTTGACTTTGCCGAGATACTTCTCAAGGTTCTTCTCCGTAACCGAGACCTTCTTCTTCGTGTCATCCTCCAGAAGCTCTCTTGCCGCCTTCCTGCAGATCTCCCCGATCCTGCGTTCTAAGTTCCGGACTCCGGCCTCTCTGGTATACCCGGAAATGATCTTCTCCATCGCCTTGGCGGAGATCTTCAGCTGCTTCTCCTCCAGCCCGTTCTTCTTTTTCTGCTTCGCAAGCAGATGCTCCTTCGCGATATGGAGCTTCTCGTTATGGCTGTAGCTCCCGATCTCGATCAGTTCCATTCTGTCCAGGAGCGGCCTGGGGATAGTCTGTGTGGTATTGGCCGTAGCGATGAACAAGACCTCGGACAGATCTAACGGAATATCAATATAATGATCCACGAACCGGCTGTTCTGCTCCGAATCCAGAACCTCAAGCAGAGCGGAGGAGGTATCCCCCTTATAATCGCTTGAGACCTTATCAATCTCATCCAGCAGCATCAGCGGATTCTTAACGCCCGCCGTCTTAAGCCCGGCCGCGATCCGCCCCGGCATGGCGCCGATATAAGTCCTGCGGTGTCCTCTGATTTCAGCCTCATCCCGCACTCCGCCAAGGCAGATGCGCACATACGGCTTGTTCAGCGCCTCCGCCACGGAACGCGCAATCGAAGTCTTGCCGGTACCGGGCGGCCCTACCAGACAAAGAATCGGGCTCTCTCCGTGCCGGTTCAGAATCCGGACCGCAAGGAATTCCAGCACCCGCTCCTTTACCTGCTCCAGACCATAATGATCTCTCTCAAGAATCTTCTTTGCATTCTTCAGATCCGCCTTCTCCGTATTCATCTTATCCCAGGGAAGCTCAAGCAGAGTATCAATATATCCGCGGCTCACATTCGATTCCGGATTATGGCTTCCGAACGTCTCGAAACGGTCTATTTCCTTTCGGATCTTATTCTTTACTTCGTCCGAGGCAATCAGCTCATCCACTGCCTTCCGGTAATTCTGCGCCTCGGCCTGCGTATTATCCTCGCCCAGCTCTTCCCGGATAACCTTCATCTGCTCTCTTAAAATATATTCCTTCTGATTCTGATCCACCTGCTCCTTCACCTTGACCTGGAGCTCCTTCTTAATGCGGATCACCTCAACCTCATTCGCGAGCGTAACCGATACCTGCCTGAAACGCTCCGGCAAATCAACGGCATCGAGAATCCCCTGTCGGTCATCAAGCGTCATCGGAATCTGAATGGCAATCTGATCAATCAGCTTGTCAATCTCTCCGATTCCCATCAGCTGCTTCGCCGTATCCTTGCTGATATGCCCGTTCTCGGTAAGATAGACCTGCAGCAGATCCTTCATGCTCCGAAGCATGGCCTCCTTCTCCTGCGGAATTATCGTGTTTTCCTCTTCTCCCGAAATCACAACCTCTCCTTCCAAATAAGAGCCGCCGTCCCGCATCTCCTTCAACCTGGCCCGCTCCACGCCGGTCACCAGTACGCGCAGAAGATTCCCAGGCAGCTTCATAATCTGCTTTACCGTAGCGGCCGTGCCTCCCTCATGCAGATCCTCTGCTTTTGGCTCTTCCACATCCGGATCCCGCTGCATGACAAGGAACACCCTCTGATCATCTAACATCGCTGCTTCTAACGCGGCAATATTGAACTTCCTGCTCACATCAAAATGGATCAGCATCCCTGGGAGCACTGTCATATTCCTGAGGGCCACAAGCGGCATCTTCTTAATCCGTTCCTCCAAATCCATTCCCTCCCGAATATATCCTTTTTATCTGTTGACAACTCAAAACTCCCTGCAGAAGGGAACCATACCGCACCTACTGCAGGGAGTTCATATATTCTGCTATGCTATCTCACCGCTGCTTCTTCTCGAAGACTTTTTCTGTCCGCCTCTGCGGGGCTGGCTTTCCTCCGCCAGAATCAACGTGGGTTCTGCCTTGCCGTCAACGGCCTCCTTCGTTATGATACACTTCACGACACGGCTGTCCGACGGTATCTGATACATGGAATCCATCATAACCGATTCCATGATTGCCCGAAGCCCTCTCGCCCCGGTCTTGCGCTCGCAGGAGCGCTTCGCGATCTCCCGGATCGCCTCATCCGTGAATTCAAGCTCAACTCCGTCCAGCTCAAACAGCTTCATATACTGCTTGGCAAGCGCGTTCCTGGGCTCCTTCAGGATACGGACCAGCGCATCCTCATCCAGAAGATCCAGCGCAACCGTAACCGGCGTCCTTCCTACAAATTCCGGAATCATACCAAACTTGATCAGATCCTCCGGAAGCACCTGACGGAACAGGCTGCCGATGTCTTTATTCACTCCGTCGGAAATCTCCGCGTTGAATCCGATGGACTTCTGTCCAATCCTGTTCTCCACAATCTTCTCCAGACCGTCGAATGCACCTCCGCAGATGAACAGGATATTCGTTGTATCAATCTGCAGGAATTCCTGATGCGGGTGCTTCCTGCCGCCCTGCGGCGGAACGGACGCAACCGTTCCCTCCAGAATCTTCAGCAGCGCCTGCTGTACGCCCTCTCCCGATACATCCCGCGTAATCGAGGTGTTCTCGGACTTCCTGGTAATCTTATCAATCTCATCCACATAGATGATTCCATACTGGGCCTTCTCGATATCATACTCCGCAGCCTGAATGATCTTAAGAAGAATATTCTCCACATCTTCGCCGACATAGCCCGCTTCCGTCAGAGCCGTCGCGTCGGCAATCGCGAAGGGAACATTCAGAAGCTTAGCCAGTGTCTGAGCAAGATACGTCTTACCCGATCCGGTCGGCCCCATCATCAGGATATTGCTCTTCTGAAGCTCAATATCCGTTGCTCTCGAGGAGAGCACGCGCTTGTAATGGTTATAAACGGACACAGCCAGAACCTTCTTCGCCTCGTCCTGTCCGATTACATACTCGTCAAGAAACTCCTTGATCTCCTTCGGCTTCAGAAGATTGATATCGGAATCAACGGTAATCTCCTCCTCTTCCGCCTCCAGCTCCTCGTCCACTATCTCCGCGCACAGCTCCACGCATTCATCACAGATGTAGATATCGTTCGGACCCGCAATCAACTTCCTGACCTGCTCCTGCGTCTTGCCGCAGAACGAGCAGCGGTATATGCTTTTCCTGTCGTCAAACCTGTTTGCCAACTTATGTTCACCTCATATATTCCGATCTATCTGCCGCTGATCACCTTATCGATCAGCCCATAGTTCATTGCTTCCTCTGCGGACATATAGTGATCCCGTTCGGTGTCCACCTCAATCACCTCAAGAGGCTTCCCCGTGTTCGCCGCAAGGATCTCATTGAGCTTCTTCCTTGTCTTGAGAATATTATCCGCGACAATCTTGATATCCGAAGCCTGTCCTCTTGCTCCGCCCGACGGCTGGTGAATCATAACCTCCGCATTCGGAAGCGCGAATCTCTTACCCTTCGCTCCGCCCGCCAGCAGAAATGCGCCCATGCTGGCCGCCATGCCGATGCAGATCGTCGATACGTCACACTTAATATAATTCATCGTGTCATAGATTGCCATTCCGGCTGTCACACTGCCTCCGGGGCTGTTGATATACAGATTGATATCCTTGCCCGGATCCTCGGCCTCCAGGAAGAGGAGCTGTGCCACAACAATGCTGGCGCTTACGTCAGTCACTTCCTCGCCAAGGAAAATGATCCTGTCCTTCAGAAGTCTGGAATAAATATCATAAGACCTCTCTCCGCGGCTCGTCTGTTCAATCACATAAGGTACTAAACTCATAGCAATCCCTCCATTCATAACAGGGGACCCCGTTATGACAGGCTCCCCCGTCCTGCTTCGTCAGTCATCAGACTTCCTTTGCCGCCGCCGCAACGAAATCAACCGCCTTCGCAACAGCAAGATCCATCTTCATCTGCTCCTTCTCCTTCTCGCTGATCAGCTCCTTCAGCTTATCCGTCTCCATCTGATAAGCCTTCGCCATCTCGCCGATCTCCTTCTCCATCTCTTCCTCGGAGACTTCAATGTTCTCAGCCTTCACCACAGCCTCAAGCACAAGCCTGGTCTGAATTCTCTTCAGAGCCTGGGGCTTGGTTGTCTCAACCAGCTGCTCCACATCAAGACCGGTATACTTGAAATACTGATCCATCTGCATTCCCTGCATCTGCAGCCTCTGAGCGAACTCATCGGTCATCTGCCTTGCCTGAGACTCTATCATGGCATCCGGGATCTCCATCTGCGAATTCTCGATGATCTTCGCAACAACGGCATCCTCCTTCGCGCGCTCCGCGTCCTTTTCCTTTCTCTCGCGGATCGTCTTCTCCAGATCCGCCTTGTACTCCTCCAGCGTATCGAACTCGGATACATCCTGAGCGAACTCATCATCCAGCTCCGGAAGCTCCTTCACCTTAATCTCCTTTACCGTTACCTTGAATACGGCCGGCTTCCCTGCCAGCTCCTTCGCATGGTACTCCTCGGGGAATGTAACGTGAACCTCCGTTTCCTCTCCGATCTGCCTGCCGATCAGCTGCTGCTCGAAAGTGTCAATGAAGGAATGGGAACCAATCACAAGCGTCTGGTTCTCTCCCTTCCCGCCCTCGAAGGGCACTCCGTCAACCGATCCCTCGTAATCAATCGTGGTGATATCGCCGTCCTGCACAGCCCTGTCATCCACCGAAATAGTTCTGGAATTCTGCTCTCTTACTTTATTCAGTTCGGCATCCAGCTCCTCTGCCGTTACCTCAACCGGCTTCGCCTCAACCTCGATCTCCTTATACTGGCCCAGCATTACCTCAGGCTTCACGGCAACCTCAGCCGTGAAAATGAAAGGCTTGCCCTTCTCAATCTGCTCTACGTCAATCTCTGGCCTGGACACGATCTCAAGACCGCTCTCCTGTGCCGCCTTCTCATATGCATCCGGAATAATCAGGTTCGCAGCGTCCTCATAGAAAATTCCCGCACCGTACATCTTTTCAATCACGGCACGCGGCGCCTTACCCTTACGGAATCCCTGCACGCTGATCCTGCCCCTGTTCTTCAGATATGCCTTCTGAAGGGCCTCCTCAAACTCTGCGGCATCCGCTTCGATCGTAAGCTTCACCATATTCTTTCCTAAGTCCTCGACCCTGTAGCTCATGTTCCATTTCCTCCTTGTAATTCCAATACGCCGTTCATTCCTGTTTTGGCGGTATCTCTCCTAATTCTATTCATCCATGGCGCGACCTGGCATCTCATAAACCATACTCCGCCATTATGGCGTTTTCATATTATAACATGAACATTTTGTAAAATCCATAACTTTTTCAAAATTCATGTGAATTCTGTGACAAGCGGGTTACTGTTCACTCTGTGCCCAGCAACCCGCTTCGCTTTCGGTATTATTTCTCGGTAATATAGCCCTTCTTCCTGATGACGTCAATAATCTGATCCACATGCTGGTGGCACACCTCGTTGCTGGCCGCCTCCGCCATCACACGCATCACCGGCTCCGTGCCGCTCTCCCTGACAAGAATCCTGCCGTTATCCCCAAGCACCGCTTCCGCCGCCGCGATTGCTGCTTTAACATCCTCATCCTCTCTAACCTGCTTCTTGTCCGCAACCCTGACGTTCTTAAGAACCTGGGGATAGATCACGATATCCTTCAGAAGCTCGGACAGCGGCTCCTTGCTCTCAAGCATCACCTCCATCACCTTCAGGGAGGTCAGTACGCCGTCCCCCGTTGTCGCGTGCTTGCTGAATATAATATGGCCGGACTGCTCTCCTCCGATGGAATACCCGTTCGCCATCATATTCTCATACACATATTTATCCCCGACCTTGGTCTTCTCATACCGGATCCCGGCTCGGTCAAATGCCTTGTACAGCCCGAGGTTCGACATAATGGTCGTAACCACGGTATTATGATTCAGTTCCCCGTGCTTCTTCATATACACGCCGCACAGGTACATAATCTTATCGCCGTCCACCAGATTTCCCTTCTCATCCACCGCCATACAGCGATCCGCATCTCCATCGTAGGCAAATCCGACATCCAGCCCGTTCTCCACCACATACCTCTGCAGTCTCTCGATATGAGTGGAGCCGCAGCCCGCATTGATATTCGTCCCGTCCGGCTCATTGCTGATCACATAGGTCTTCGCCCCCAGCGCGTCAAAGACCCCCTTGGCAATCGTGGTGGCGGATCCGTTCGCCAAATCCAGACCGACCCTCACCTTCTTAAAGGAACGGGTCGCAAGTGAAATCAGATAACCGATATAACGGTTCCTTCCAATCGCGTAATCCACGGTACGCCCGATATTCTCCCGCTTCGCGAAGGGAATCTCCCCGGCCTCCCCGTCCAGATAAGCCTCGATCTTCGCCTCAACCTCCGCTTCCATCTTGTAGCCGCCCGCGTTAATCAGCTTAATTCCGTTGTCATAATAGGGATTATGGCTGGCGGAAATCATAATGCCGCAGTCAAACTCCTCCGTCCTCACCACATATGATACGCTTGGCGTTGAGGTTACATGAAGCAGATACGCATCCGCGCCGCTCGCGGTCAGACCGGCGACCAGGGAATATTCGAACATATAGCTGGAGCGCCTGGTATCCTTCCCAATCACAACCCGCGCCCTGTGATTCTGCCCGAAATACCATCCTAAGAACCGTCCCACCCGATAGGCATGCTCTACCGTGAGCGTCACATTCGCTTCACCCCGAAACCCGTCCGTACCAAAATATTTTCCCATAATGATAACCTCCGTCTTCCATACTCTATGATTCCGTTATTCCGTTCTCATTCCGGCCCGGCCGGAAGCGTACAGATCACGCTAATACACTCTATATATTCCAACATCGATCATTTTACCATACAATTCTTCCGAGGAAAATACTTTTTTTCTAATTTCCGTTCCTCCTGCGAGAGACGCGCCTTTCAACCGCAAAAACTCCTTCCCGATAACAGCCTGCCTGCGCTGCTCTCATCGGAAAGGAGTCATTCGGATTCTTCATCCGGCTTCCGTCATCAGATTCTCTGAATCTTGCCGAAATCGAACTTCACCTTGAAGGTCATTCTTGTATCATTCAGGCGGTACTGGGGAAGCAGCTCCGGTCCGCAGCTGTTCGATCCCACTCCGCTGTTCATGTAGTCCACGCACAGCACGGTCATGCCGCTCTCCTCAAGCTCGAAGTTATGCTGCTTCTTTGTCAGCTCCTCCTGCGTATATTTGGATACGTTGAATGAGAACGGGCTGCTCATACGGATGTGGAGCGTCTGATCCTTGGAATGGGTCTCCACATAACGACAGTTATAATGGCTTCCGTTCTCCTGAGGCTTGAGGTAATCCTCGTGGAAGTCCGCGATCTCATCCATATACAGACCCATACGGGAAGCCAGGTGCTTATCCACATAGCTCTCGTGAGGGCCGCAGCCGTAATACAGCGCCTTGATGAATTCCTTCGGCTGGAACATACGCAGTCCGAACCTCGGAAGATACGGGAATTCCTCCCCCTTCGTCGCGTCAATCGACGCAATTACGGTTCCGTCTCCCGTGATCTCCCACAGGACCTTAATATCCAGGATTCGCTGTAAGAACGCCGGCGCAAGGGAGAGCGTGAAGTTGATCTTCGCGATTCCCTCTCCTGCCTCTACACCGCCCTCATACACACGGGGCTCGGCCCTGTCATAGCCTGCCTCCTGCCACCTGTGCTTAATATTCCGGTCATTATCCGTAGGAGCCCTCCAGATGTTCCACTCCATCGGAAGCTCCAGGATTTCCTTATTCTCATAGATCATCGAAGCAAAGGTTCCCGTCAGCTTATTCATCGTATAATAGAACTGATCGCCCTTGATATAAATCATGGTCTCATTCTCTTCTACCACAACCGAACCCGACGGAACCGCCTCAATCGGCTTCGGCTCCGCTTCTCTCAGCAGAATCTGATCGAATCCGAGCTTATGCCCCTTCTTCAGCAGAGGTCTGTCCTC
>CALWGS010000133.1 GCA_944380155.1 uncultured Lachnospiraceae bacterium | reverse complement strand
GATGGGAGACCTGGATCTATCGTGCGCTGACTTTCCTGGTGGCAAGCTGTCCCTGTGCGCTGGTCATCAGTATTCCGTTGTCTTTCTTTGCAGGTATCGGCGGGGCCAGCAAGGCCGGCGTGCTGGTCAAAGGTTCCAACTATCTGGAAACTTTGTCCCAGACGAAAATCGTCGTGTTTGATAAGACCGGCACTCTGACCCAAGGGGTATTTGAGGTCAACGGCATTCACCACAGCGAGATGGAGAACGCCAAGCTGGTGGAATACGCTGCCCTGGCGGAATCCGCTTCCAGCCATCCTATCAGCAAGAGTCTTCAGAAGGCCTACGGCAGGGAGATTGATCGCAGCCGGGTCAGCGATATTCAGGAGATCAGCGGCAACGGCGTCATTGCCAGGGTAGACGGACACACCGTGGCCGCCGGTAACGACAAGCTGATGAAGCGTATCGGTGTGGATTACATCGACTGCCATAGTGTGGGAACTATCATTCATATGGCAATTGACGGCAAATATGCCGGGCATATTGTGATCTCTGACGTGGTGAAACCTACTTCCAGGCAGGCAATCCGGGCCTTGAAGGAGGCTGGCGTACAAAAGACTGTCATGCTCACCGGCGACGCCGGGCGGGTAGCCGATCAGGTTGCCAGGGACCTTGGGGTCGATCAGGTGTACAGTCAGCTTCTTCCCGCCGGCAAGGTAGAAAAAGTGGAAGCCCTGCTGAAAGATAAGCCGGAGAAGGCAAAGCTGGCATTCGTGGGAGACGGTATCAATGACGCTCCTGTGCTGGGGCGGGCGGATATCGGTATCGCTATGGGCGCGATGGGGTCCGATGCCGCTATTGAAGCTGCTGATGTGGTGCTGATGGACGATGATCCCATGAAGATCTCCACGGCCATCAAGATTTCCCGCAAATGCCTGCGCATTGTCTATCAAAACATCGTCGTGGCGATCGGCATTAAACTGATCTGCCTGGTGCTGGTAGCGCTTGGCTTTGCTAATATGTGGCTGGCCGTCTTTGCGGACGTCGGCGTCATGATCATCGCGGTCTTCAACGCGATCCGCGCGCTGTTTGTGAAAAATCTTTGAGAATTTTGAAAAACGATATAAGGGGAGGGGCATTATGAATGAAACCTAGCCCGGTGAAGTACGGGCAGGGGCCGAAAACTTGATACAGTTGTTTCAGGTGCTTTAGGGCCCTTCCCGGATGAAAATTCTATTCCAGATATGCTCTGTGGAAGCCTGTTTTGGTGATGCAGCGGAGAAGCTTGGTATGTCGGAATCTGATATGTCTCATCACTTCTACATTTTACATATGGATGGGCTGGTAAGCAGACGTGGAAGAAGGAAAACAATAGTTTATACTTTGGCAGGTGGCTACATACGTTTCATCAAAGTAATAAAAAGCTGCGTGCACCGACTAAGATTGGACAATTCAAAATTTAAATGGATCTTGAAATAACAATGTGCCCATGGTAAGATCAGGTTATAACAGGGGGTATATGTTCTCATTAGAGAATAGGCAAGAAGGAGCGCAGACATGAACAAAGATTTGAAAGATAAGTACAGGCAGCAAGATCTGCAGCGACTTCGCGGATTACGCCTGATGGATGATGACTTTATGTCAAAGTGCTTTGAAAATAACATTGAATGTACAGAGTTGGTGCTGCATATCGTGCTTGGAAGGGATGACCTTAAGGTGGAAAAGGTTGAGACCCAACATCTTATAAAGAATCTTCAGGGAAGATCGATCATCCTTGACATTTATGCTATCGATCATACTGGAAATAGGTATAATATTGAGATACAAAGAGCAGACCGTGGTGCCGGAGCGAAGAGAGCCAGGTATCACAGCAGCCTGATCGATGCCAATATCACGGAACCTGGAGACAGGCTGGAGAATCTGTCAGAGACTTATGTGATCTTCATTACAGAGCGGGACGTAATGGGAGATGCACTTCCCATTTACCATATTAATAGAGTAATAGAGGAAACAGGAAAGAAATTTCAGGATGAAGCACACATCATATATGTGAACGGGGCATACTGGGATAACTCTCCGCTGGGAATCCTGATGCATGATTTTTCCTGTACGGATCCAGATGATATCACATATGAAGTGCTTGCAGAACGAGTAAGATATTTTAAGGAAGACGAGGAAGGAGTGGCTGCTATGTGTAAGGCTATGGAAGATATGAGAACAGAGGCTGTCATGGATGATAGAAAGGACACAGCATGCAGACTCTTAAAAAAAGGTGGAATGTCTCTGGAAGAAATAGCCGAGATATCCAAGTTGAGCATAGAGGAAGTACGCATGTTGGATGCACAGAAGGATCCCAAAATCTGAATGCTGTAATGAAAATGAATTACTACAGAGGGCTGCCAAAAGATGATATGCTCCCTCCATGAGAGACGGTATTTTATTTCGCTGTTTCTCATGGAGGGAGCATATTATTTAGCCGTAGTCTTTCTGATAAATCATTCCTATAAAATTAGTTCATTAGACCTGCCATGCGGCAGGGCCGAGAATTTTCGAGCCGGATATTTATTAGACGCTTCCGGTGAGCGAGCCATATTTTCGATGACAGGAATCCCTGTTCCTACTATCATAACTCAACATCACCAAAGAATCATTCGAAACTATTGAAAAATGAAATACAGCGTGATAGAATTGCGTAAGGTGTATGTCTACTTACAGCTAATATGAAAAGATAAAACGCCGCCCAGTTCCAGGCGGGATGTCACCCGAGTTCAGGCAAAGCGCCGCTTAAGTTCGGGCGAAACGCCGCTTAAGATCAGGCGGCGGGAAGGAGTAATTATGAACCACCTGATATCCCTGTTCCGCCGGGAGACCGTATTTTGCGTTTCCGCGCTTCTGGCGCTGCTGTCCATGCTGGCGGTGCCGCCGGATGCCGCGTATCTGGCGTATCCGGATTACCGAACCCTGGCGCTGCTGTTTTGTCTGATGATTATTGTGGCGGGATTCCGCTCTTTGGGAGTGTTTGAATTGCTGGGACGGGAGCTGCTGCAGCGGACGGACAATCTGCGCAGCCTTTCTGCTGTCCTTGTTCTGATGTGTTTCTTCTGCAGCATGGTTATCACAAATGACGTGACGCTGCTGACCTTCGTGCCTTTTACACTGATGGTGTTCCGCATGATTCACCAGGAGGAGCGGGCGCTGTTGGTGGTGGTGCTTCAGACAATCGCCGCCAATCTGGGCAGTATGGCCACGCCCATTGGGAATCCGCAGAATATTTATCTGTTCTCCGTCGCTAATTTTACGATGGGAGAGTTTGCCTGGGCGGTTCTTCCCTACACTGCCGTATCGCTGGTGCTGCTGTTGGCGGCGCTTTTGTTCCTGCCCCGCACTCCGGTGGGGAAGTATCTGGCGGAGAGCAAAGGAGATGGTCATGTTTCACTCAGGGCGATCCTGCCGTTTCTCGTTCTGCTGCTGTTGAGTCTGCTGGTGGTGTTTCGGGTGGTTCCTTACGGCCCGGCATTGGTATGCGTGGCGGCTGTGATCTGGGTGGTGAACCGGAAGCTGTTTGGTTCTGTGGACTACTATCTTTTGCTGACATTCCTGTGCTTTTTCGTCTTCATCGGGAATCTCAAACGGATACCGGCTCTTGACAGCCTACTGCAGAATCTGGTGCAGGGGCATGAGCTGTGGGCCGGAATCCTGTCCTGCCAGGTGATCAGCAACGTGCCCGCGGCCATCCTGCTGGCGGGCTTTACAGAAAATTATCAGACCCTGCTGACTGCTGTCAATCTGGGAGGACTGGGCACATTGATTGCATCGCTGGCCAGTCTGATTTCTTTCAAGTTCTTCACATCGGAATACCCCGCGCGAAAAGGCGCCTTCCTGGGTTCCTTCACGGTGTGGAACGTGGGATTTCTTCTGATACTGGCAGTGGAAGCTATGCTTTTGTAAGCTATGCTTTTGATTTGACTGCTGGGGCGGGAGCAGTCAATGCTCCCAACAGTTTTGTGGCAGGATATGATTGGTGATGGAAGAAAACTTGTTTTGGAGGATAAAATGAGAACAATAAAAATTGGAAATCAGAGCTTAGAAATTCCCTTAATTCAGGGCGGCATGGGGATTGGAGTGAGCCGCTGTCAGCTTGCCGGAGCCGTGGCAAGGGAAGGCGGGATGGGGGTTATTTCCACTGCCCAGATCGGCTATGACCGGGAGGGGTTTGCCAGACATCCGGAGGAAACGAATCTGGCGGAGATTCCCGAGCAGATCAAAAAAGCCAGGCAGATCGCACAGGGGCATGGAATGATAGCGGTCAACATCATGGCAGTCACGCAGCGATACGGGGAATACGTAAAGCAGGCCTGCGAGGCCGGGGTTGACGCGATCATAACCGGTGCGGGACTTCCAACAACGCTTCCGCAGTACGTCAAGGGATATGATACGAAGATCGCACCCATTGTGTCTTCTGAGAAAGCCCTGAATGTCATTTTGGGGTACTGGGACAGAAAATATTCCCGTACCGCTGATTTTGTGGTGATAGAGGGACCGAAGGCGGGCGGTCATCTGGGATTCTCATTCGAGACGCTGGCTGATTTACCGGCATACGATTTTGACGCAGAGGTCAGGGCAATCGTTTTGGCGAAAAAGAAGTATGAGGAAACATATGAGAGGCAGATTCCGATCTTTCTTGCCGGAGGAATTTTCCATCATCAGGATGTGCAGCATGCCCTGGCTCTTGGAGCGGACGGCGTTCAGGCAGCTACCCGCTTCGTTGCAACGGTGGAGTGTGACGCCTCCGAGGAGTATAAGCAGTCGTATATCCGGGCCAGAGAGGAGGATGTGGTGATTATCCACAGCCCCGTGGGAATGCCGGGACGGGCGATCCGCAATGCGTTCATTGACAGGATGCAGGCCGGGAAGGAGAAGATCACCGGATGCTATAACTGCCTGAAAGCCTGCAATCCGAAGACTGCGGCTTATTGCATCTCTCAGGCACTGATTAATGCCGTGAAGGGAGATGTGGACAACGGCCTTCTCTTCTGCGGTGCAAGGGTTGGAGAGATTAACAGGATTGTGACCGTAAAAGAGGTGATTCGGGAGCTGCAGCCGGGATGGAGTGTATAAAGCCGATCAATTTACCATTGCTTTGTTGGCTGTTGGCAGATAACATTAAAATCAGGCGTAAGGAGAGAGTATGCAGCATAGTGCCGCTGTTACTCTCTCGTTTTTTGATACCGCTTATACATACCACGGATACCATGCTGAGGAGGCCGTGCGCAGGGCTTTGACGGAACGGTATCTCAGGGATCGCTTCCAGCTGGTGACGAAGCTGCCTCTGAGAGATTTTAAGGATGCGGAGGATTTGGAGCGTATTTTTAACGAGCAGCTGGAACACTGCGGAGTGGAGTATTTTGACGCTTATCTGCTTCATAATATGGGAACTAATGTCTATGAGAAGTGCAGGAAGTACGATGCATTCGGATTTGTAGCAGGAAAGAAGGCGGAGGGCAGGATTCTTCAGGTAGGAATGTCCTTCCATGATATGCCGGAGCTTCTGGATGAGATCCTGG
This sequence comes from uncultured Lachnospiraceae bacterium, assembly GCA_944380155.1. Classification (GTDB taxonomy): domain Bacteria; phylum Bacillota; class Clostridia; order Lachnospirales; family Lachnospiraceae; genus Caccomorpha. The sequence goes on along the minus strand of CALWGS010000133.1, from coordinate 3,010 downwards.
CTGAATACGGAGAGATTCTGGACTTTATTCAGCTTCAGATTAACTATGTGGATTGGGAGCAGCCCAATGTGCAGTCGCGCCGGTGCCTGGAGATTGCCCGTAAGTATGGAAAGCCTGTCACGGTGATGGAGCCGTGCAAGGGCGGAACTCTGGTGAATCTGCCTGGAGAGGCTGAAGCACTGCTGAAGGCAGAACGTCCGGAGGCGTCCAATGCGTCCTGGGCACTGCGGTTTGCCTCCAAGATTGGAAGCCGGAGCATGGACGAATCCAAAGCCATGCCCGGCTGCCCTGCTTTTTGTTCCTTTTTGTTCAGGGGACCTGTCTGTTTAGAACGGCCCGTACCCGAACCCGTATGCAATCAGCACCAGAATGAAGGCGCTGACTACGAAGGACAGGTAGATCTTCCAGCAGAATTTGATCCAGGAGCCGTAGTCGATTCCGCACATGGACAGCTGTACCAGGGAGCTGCCCGGCCAGAAGCTGTTGGTGATGCCGTCGCCGTATTGGTACGCGAGTACCAGCACCTGCTGATTGATGTTCAGGATCCTTCCGAGGGGCTGAAGAATCGGCATAACGATAACGGCCTTTCCGCTTCCCGATACGACAAGGAAGTTAAAGAGCGTGACGAATACGAAGATAATCAGCAGAGCCAGGATCGCGCTCTTGTTTTCCAGGAGCACAGACATGCCGTGAACGATGGTATCCATGATGCAGGCCTGATTCATCAGTGTCACCACGGACTGGGCCAGACCCACCGCGAAGGCTGCCGCGAAGACGCGGAGCGCTCCCTTGCAGAAGAGCTCGCAGGCTTTGCTTGGGCTGATCCGGAAGATGATTGACAGCAGGATGCCCATGATCACATAGATTGCAGCGATCTGTGGGAAGGACCAGCTCAGCTGGATGCATCCGTATCCCTGAATGATGATGGTTCCTAAGAAGACCAGAAGGCCAAGCGCCCGGGGCAGATTCATTTCCTCCATCGTATCCGTAAGGTTTTGTTTCTTTTGGTTCAGATACTCGTCCTTCACCAGACTGAGTTCAGGGTTTTTCTTGATTTTGCGGCAGTAGGTATACAGGCCGATGAGACCGATGAGATAGAATACGGCCAGTCCGACGGCACGGTATCCGATCCCGGAAAATAGCGGAAGTCCCACGATCTGCTGGGCAACGCCTGTTGTGAAGGTATTCATAAGTCCTGAGGTGAAGCCGACCGTGCTGCCGACAATCGCCAGCGCCGTGCCGACCATGCGGTCATAGCCCAGGGCGAAGCCGATGGTTACGGCCAGCGGATAGAACGGATACGCCGCCTCTCCGTAGCCGAGTACGCCGAATATCACAAATATCGTATAGAAGATGCACACAACAGAGAATTCCCTGCCCCTGGTCTTATTCAGGATCAGATGAATTCCGGCTCCGAAGGCTCCGCTGACCTCCAGCAGATAGATCATGCCGGAGCTGATGAAGAGAGTTCCCATGATGGTTGCGCCGTTCACGAAGCCGGTATAGATGGCCTCGAAATAATCAAAGAATGTGATGGGTGTCTCGTTCTCGACATATTGGAAGGTATCGGGAACGACAACGGAGATTCCCGTGGTCTCGTCCGTGACCCGTTCGTAGGAGCCGCTTGGGATCACCCATGAGAGCAGCACAACAAACAGCATGATCAGCAGCAGGATGATAAAGACATGAGGCATATGAAAGCCTCTTTTTTTTGCAGTTGCTTCATTCATAATCGGTCTCTCCTCTCTGAGCCGGTCCCCGCCCGGCCGGTTCGGCATGGTCTCTCAGCCATGACAGGGCTGTGTTTGCATAAATGGCGGCTCCAATGGGGAGCACATCCTCATCAAGTATCATACGGGGACTGTGCAGCGGGGCATTTCCGGCCTTTCCCGCACCGAGAAAGGCGAACATTCCCGGAACCTTCTCCGTTACATATCCAAAATCCTCCGTTCCCGTCATGGACGGGATAGCCTGCACCTGATCCGCGCCCGCGATTTCACCGATGTACGGAACCAGCTCCTGACAGAGCAGGCTGTTCGAGAGTGTGCAGGGGGTATGGAAGACGGTCAGGTCGTAATCGGCATTCCAGGCCTTGACATAGTGGTCGATGATCTCGGGGATCCGTTTGGTCAGATGCTTTGCGGCAGCTACATTTAATGTGCGCAGGCCGATGTGAAGCTCCGCTTCGCCGGGGATGATGTTTACAGCCGTTCCGCCCCTGGCTACGCCGCAGGTCAGCGTGACCATGGCTGCCGGATCGGCCTCTCTGGTTGTCAGCAGGTTCAGCGCCTGATATACCTGGTTCATCACCATCAGCGGATCGACGCAAAGCTGCGGCTGGGAGCTGTGTCCTCCTTTGCCGTGGATTTTCAGAATGAAGGTATCCAGCGAGGCGGAATTAACGCCCATGGCATAGCCGATCCGTCCGGTTCGATCGGTGGGCTGGACGTGCATGGCGAAGGCGGCGTCAACTCTTGGATTCTCCAGCACGCCGTCCTCCACCATCATACGGGCGCCGATGCCCGTTTCCTCGCCGGGCTGGAACATCAGCTTGACGGAGCCGGTAAGACTTTCCTCCATCTCCTTCAGGATCTGCGCTGCGCCAAGCAGCATGGCGGCGTGGCTGTCATGGCCGCACATGTGGCCGAAGCCGTTCTGTGAGCAGTATTCCAGAGTGTTCTCCTCCCGAACCGGAAGGGCATCGATATCGGCCCGCAGAAGAAAGCAGGGGCCTCCCTTCCCGATTATGGCTGTGATTCCGGTCTCCTGTTCCATTCTGGGGAATCCAGCCTCCATGAAATCTCTGGTCATTTTGGCCGGAAGCGGACCTCCGCAGTCCTTCCAGGGGATTCCCATTTCATCCAGCCTTTGCTTGATGTACGTGCTGGTCTTGGGCAGGTTCGTTCCGATTTCCGGAATCTGGTGAAGGTACCGTCTGTCCGTCCGAATCTGTTCTGTGAGCTCTTTTGCGCGTGTCAGAATCTGTTCTGCTGTTTCTGTCATGCCTGTT
>CALWGS010000132.1 GCA_944380155.1 uncultured Lachnospiraceae bacterium | reverse complement strand
ATTCAGACGGGAAGCTATACGAACCGCGAGGGTCAGAAGGTCTATACGACGGAAGTCATTGTAGAAGAATCCGAATTTGCCGAGAGCAAGAATGCCGGCGCATCGGGCGCATCCGCGTCCGGTCAGGGAGACGGGTACCAGCAGGGCGGGTACCAGCAGTACCAGAGACCTCAGCCCGCGGCAGCGGCGGCAGCGGACGGCTTCATGAATATTCCGGACGGGATCGATGAGGAACTGCCGTTTAATTAAAGACATGCTTTGCCAGAAACATGCATAAGTAACAAAGAATCGGATAAGGAGGAAATATCATGCCGTTCAATAAGAATGCGGATAAGGGCGACAAGGGCGACTCCATGATGAAGAGACGCGTCACCCGCAGAAGAAAGAAAGTATGTGTATTCTGCGCTGATAAAACCAACGCAGGGATTGATTATAAGGATGTTAACAAGCTGAAGAGATATGTGTCTGAGAGAGGTAAGATTCTTCCCAGAAGAATTACCGGCAACTGCGCAAAGCACCAGAGAGCGCTGACGGTAGCTGTTAAGAGGGCAAGACATATCGCGTTAATGCCTTATACAATGGACTAATCGGACAGGTAGGGAGCTGCGGCTTTGCGGATGGTTACCATCTGCGGAACGCGGCTCCTGTTTTTTTCACGATTTTTTATCTTTTACTTCTGACAGAAAGATGATATAATAGATGAAAAGCGGCTGTAATCCTGGAAGATCGTTCCGGGGTTCCGGCGTGCCGCGTGCTTTCATAAGGGAGAAGTAAGAATGAAAAAAAAGCTGAGATTGAGAGGGGCTTTGAGGGCATATTTGCAGTGGCCGCTGTTCATGACGCTGCTTCTGTGCGTGATGGATCTGTGCCTGTACCTGGTGGATAAGAAGACCTGTCTGATCGGGATCTGCTTCACGCTTCTGTATCTGATGCTTGCGCTGACGATGTATCTGATGAAGCGTCCCGTGATTGTAAGAGATCTGGTTCGATTTGCCGCAAGCTACGGGCAGGTTCAGAGAAAGCTGCTCAAGGAGCTGTCGATTCCGTATGCCGTACTGGATACGGAGGGACATATCCTGTGGGGAAATGATGAATTTCGGGATATCATGGATTCGCAGCGTATGTCGAAGCGTTCCATAACCGTGCTGTTTCCGGATATTACGAAGAATGTGCTTCCGCAGGATGAGAATGATATCAGCCTGCATCTTAAGCTGGCCGAGCGGAATTACTGCGCCGTTCTGCGAAGGGTGCTGTCCCCGGATTTTGAAGAGGATGTTACGTGGAGCTTTGAGGGCGAGGTATCCGAAGGGGGAAGCAGCAGCGCCCTGATTGCCCTGTATCTGTATGATGAAACGGAGATCATGCGTCTGAAGAAGGATAACCAGGATCAGAAGCTGATTACGGGCCTTCTGTATATTGATAATTATGAAGAAGCTCTTGAGAGTATCGATGAGGTAAGGCGCTCTCTGCTGATCGCGCTGGTGGACAGGAAGATCAACAAGTATATGCAGGGGATTGACGCGATTATCAAGAAGCTTGAGAAGGATAAATATATCTTTGTGTTTCAGCAGAAGTATCTGCCGCAGCTTCAGAACAACAAGTTTTCGATTCTTGAGGATGTCAGGGCGGTGAATATCGGCAATGAGATGTCGGTTACCATCAGCATCGGGCTCGGCGTGAATATGGACTCCTATACCAGAAGTTATGAGACCGCGCGTGCCGCGATTGATCTGGCACTCGGGCGGGGCGGAGATCAGGCGGTGGTCCGTGAGAATGACAAAATATCCTATTACGGGGGCAAGAGCGTACAGGTGGAGAAGAGCACCCGTGTAAAGGCGAGGGTGAAGGCTCATGCCCTGAAGGAGTTCGTAGAGGCGAAGGATAAGGTTGTGATTATGGGGCATTCGATCGGGGATGTGGACTCGTTCGGATCGGCAATCGGCGTGTATCGGATTGCCAAGACCCTGAACAAGAGGGCGTATATCGTGATTAATGATATTACGACATCCGTCCGGCCCATGATTAACCGGTTCTTAAGCAATCCGGACTATGAGGAGGACATGTTCTTAAACAGCGAGCAGGCCATGGGAATGGTGGATCTGAATACGCTGCTGGTGGTTGTGGATGTGAACCGGCCAAGTATTACCGAGTGTAAGGAGCTGCTGAATAAGACGAGGACGGTGGTGGTGCTGGATCACCACAGGCAGACGGGAGAGGCCATTGAGGGCGCTGTGCTGTCATATATTGAGCCGTATGCGTCGTCCGCGTGTGAGATGGTTGCGGAGATTCTACAGTATATCGGAGAGGGACTTAAGATTCGGCAGGCGGAGGCGGACGCGATGTATGCCGGTATTATGATTGATACGAATAATTTCCTGACCAAGACGGGTGTGCGTACCTTTGAGGCCGCCGCGTTCCTGCGCAGGAACGGCGCGGATGTAACCAGGATCCGCAAGGCGTTCCGGACTCAGATGCAGGAATTCAAGGTGAAGGCGGAGGCGATCACCAATGTAGAGGTGTTCCTGAACTATTATGCTCTGACGGAATGCGGAAGCGAAGGAATTGAGAGCCCGACCATTCTGGGCGCCCAGGTCGCCAACGAGCTGCTGAATGTTGTGAATATTAAGGCATCCTTTGTATTCACGGAGTATAATAATAAGATTTTTGTCAGTGCACGTTCCATTGACGAGGTGAATGTGCAGGTGGTGATGGAGAAATTAGGAGGCGGAGGCCATATGAGCGCGGCCGGAGTGCAGTTTAAGGACTGTACCGTCCGGGAGGCCATGCAGAAGGTAAAGGATGTTCTGTCCGCCATGACACAGGAAGGAGATATCTGATGCAGGTAATATTATTGGAAGATGTGAAATCGCTGGGCAAGAAGGGGGAGGTTGTGAAGGTAAGCGACGGATACGCGAGGAATTTCATCCTGCCCAGGAAGTTAGGACTGGAGGCGACTCCGAAGAACCTGAATGATCTGAAGCTTCAGAAGGCTGCGGAGGAGAAGCGCCAGAAGGAGATTCTCGCGCAGGCGCAGCAGCTGGCCGCGGATCTGGAGGGGAAAAAGGTGAAGATCGGGATTAAGACCGGAGAAAACGGGAGGACTTTCGGTTCGGTATCTACGAAGGAGATTGCGGCCGCGCTGAAGGAGCAGTACGGTTATGAGATTGATAAGAAAAAGATCGTTCTGAATGACTCGATCAAAAATATCGGAACCTACACGCTGCCGGTTAAGCTGCATCCGAAGGTAACGGCTGAGCTGACGGTTGTAGTGGAGGGAATCTGACCGGCCATGGATGAAGCGCTGATTAAACGGATTCCCCCGCACAGTACGGAAGCGGAACAGTCGGTTATCGGTTCCATGATTATGGATCGGGACGCCATCATTGCTGCGACGGAGCTGATAAGCGGACAGGATTTTTACAATCGGCAGTATGGAATCCTGTTTGACGCGATTACAGAGCTGTTCAATGAAGGAAAGCCGGTCGATCTGATCACGCTCCAGGACAGGCTGAAGGAGAAGGATGTCCCGCCGGAGACCTACAGCCTCGAATTCATCGGCGCGCTGCTGGAATCAGTTCCGACTTCCGTCAATATCAGGCATTACGCGAAGATTGTGGCGGATAAGTCGCTTTTCAGGAAGCTGATTCAGACTGCGGAGGGGATTGCCAACACCTGCTATCTGGACAAGGAACGGGTGGAGCAGGTGCTTGAGGATACGGAGAAGCAGGTATTTGATCTGATTCAGAACCGGGGCAGTTCCGAGGTTGCAAGCATTAAAGATGTGGTACTGCAGTCTCTGGAATCCATCGAGGCGGCGTCGAAGAATAAGGGAAGCGTGACGGGAATCGCGACAGGCTTTTATGATCTGGATTACAAGACAACGGGGCTGCAGCCGTCGGATTTGATTCTGGTTGCTGCGCGTCCTTCCATGGGTAAGACGGCATTCGTTCTGAATATTGCGGAATATGTGGCGGTTCGTTCGCATATTACGACGGCTGTCTTCAGCCTGGAGATGTCGAAGAACCAGCTGGTGAACCGCCTGCTGTCCATGAATTCCAGAGTGGATTCTCAGTCGATTCGAACGGGAAATCTTCAGGATGAGGAATGGGCCAGGCTGATGGAGAGCGCGAGGGTGATCGGAGAGTCCAGTCTGATTATCGATGATACGCCGGGAATATCGGTCGCGGAGCTCCGTTCCAAGTGCAGGAAGTTCAAGCTTGAGAATCAGCTCGGTCTGGTCATCATAGACTATCTGCAGCTGATGACCGGGGGAAGAAAGTCGGAGTCAAGGCAGCAGGAGATTTCCGAGATTTCCCGTTCATTAAAGGCTCTGGCAAGAGAGATCCAATGTCCGGTTATTGCGTTGTCCCAGCTCTCCCGCGCGGTGGAGCAGCGTCCGGACAAGCGGCCGATGCTGTCGGATCTGAGAGAGTCGGGAGCCATCGAGCAGGATGCTGATGTTGTGATGTTCATATATCGGGACGAGTATTACAATCATGATACGGAGGATGCCGGAATCTCGGAGATTATCATCGGCAAACAGAGAAACGGGCCGACCGGAACCGTGAAGCTGGCATATCTGGCGCAGTATACGAAATTTGCCAATCTGGAGAACCGGGGCGGACAGAGAGGATCCTGATCTTCTCTGTCTTTTTTTGTCTATCGAAACTTAAGAAACTGTTTCCAGTCAACTTGAAATGCCGGTCGTGGGACCTTATAATAATTGTAAGAGATTGACAGGCGTGGGGATGGTGCCTGCAGAAAAAGGAGGAAGCCAATGGAGGAAACCCGATATATGATTTCAGACGCTGCGAAGAGAATTGATGTGGAGCCGCATGTACTCCGATACTGGGAAGAAGAGCTGGAGATGGAGATACCAAGGAACGAGATGGGACACCGTTACTACCGGGATGAGGATATTGAAACAATGCGGGCCGTGAAGCGGCTGAAGGATCAGGGGTTTCAGCTGAAGGCAATTAAGATGCTGCTGCCGGATATCCGGCGGGTTGAGCAGTTAGAGCCGGGGAAACTGTTAAGCTTGAAGGAGCAGCTTGAGCTTGTCATGGGGATCGCTCCGGCGGAGGCTGCCGAAGCAGGGACTGCCGAAGCGGAGGCCGCTGCCGCAAGTGAGGAGGCTCCCGTGGAAGCCGGAGAGGAGAAGAATCTGGAGTTCGGCGTGGCCCTGACTCCGGAGGATAAGATGCTCCAGTTTCGGGAAATTATGAATGACATTGTATCCGGTGCCCTGGCAGGCAATAATGGACGCCTTGCCAAGACCGTCACCGATTCCGTAACGGACCGGGTCATTAAGGAGATGGATTATCTGATGCGCATGAAGGAAGACAGAGAAGAAGAGCGCTATAAGCAGCTGGACCGAACCATCCGGGAATATCAGTCGGGAAAGAAGCTGTCTGCTGCGGCAAAGGAGGGAAGAGCGCGGCTGTTCTTTCGGAGAAGAAGGGAACGTCACAGCGGATAAGCCTGGAGTTCGGACAAAAAAAGGGGGCAGGCCATCCGTAAGGAAAGTCTGCCGCCCCGTGTGAGTCAATCGCCGCCCCCGGCCGGAAATTAAGCCTCGGAAATAGCGCCTGCAGGACATGCGCTCTCGCATGCTCCGCAGTCGATGCAGGTATCCGCGTCAACAACATACTTGCCGTCTCCCTGGGAAATAGCGCCTACCGGACATTCTGCCTCGCAGGTTCCGCAGCTTAAGCATTCATCAGAAATTACACGTGCCATAAAATTCATCCTCCTTTTTATTTGTTTCCTACATTTTAATATAAATCCCCAAAGAATACAAGCAATTTTTTTCGCAAATCAAACCTTGACATAGGATAAGGTTTTGGAGTATAGTTGTCTCGATAAGGAAAGAAGGAGGTATCTGTTATGGCAAAGATTACAAAGGATATGACGATTGGCGAGATCATCCGTATTGACAAGGCTGTCATTCCGGTACTGTTAGACGCCGGTATGCATTGCCTGGGCTGCCCGTCCGCACAGGGAGAGTCCCTTGAGGAGGCCGCTATGGTTCATGGAATCGATGCGGATTCGCTGATTGAGGAAGTGAATAAAGTGCTGCAGTAATGCAGTTAAGGGGATGGCCGCCTGTTTGGGAACAGGAGATCATCCCCTTTTGTTATCTGTCGCAGCGGATTCCCTAGAGCCGGGAAAGAACCTCGACGGCCTTGTCTAAGACGACCGGTGTGTAGTGTTCGTTATAGTAAGAGAGGCTTGCGTAGGTCGTCTGCTCGGCAGAGCCGTACTCCGAGGCAATGTTGCATACCTTATTGAATTCCTCCGGAGAATGTCCTGAGATATGCAGTACGAGGTAATACCGGTTCCGGGCCGGATCCTTATACAGGCTGTTCCTGCCGCGGTAGAACGGAGCAATGACTGCGGCGAGAGAGCAGACGTCAGAGAGACGCCGGAAGGAATACATCCGGACCAGGGAAGCGGGAACCGTAACAGACGCGTTCGCAAGCTTCACGTTCTTAGCCTTCTTGCGTTTCTTCTCCGCAGGCGGTTTCTTCTCTGTCTGCTCTTTTTTATCGGTATCTTTGTCAAATATATGTCCAAGCTGTTCAAAACAATTAAGTATCTCGTCCGCGTAAGCGTCCTTCTCCGGTGTTCCGTAATCTTCCTCCTCCCGGTCTTCGTAAGGAGTGAAATTAGAGAACCTTGTGTCAAGTTCCTCCGGATCTTCTACTTTCGTGACGACAAGCACCAGACAATCCGGTGAAACAGGGATTGCTTCTATCATAAGAGGGAGATCATCTACTTCAAAGCCGCATTCATAAGAAGCCTGCTGCATCAGCTCACGGAACAAAGCCTTCGCTTTGGCGGTACCATAAGCAAGCTCGCTGATCTTAAGCTCGCGGTCAATCAGGTCATCCTTATTCAATGTACATCGTATCTGGGTATCACTGATTTTCTCTATCTTCATCAATCACACCTCCTCCTGTCATGTGAAAAATAGAGCTGTCTATACGTACTCAAAGTATATAGTAAATTGTGTGAGAAGTCAATCGTGGAATTTGTGAAATATGGAGAAAAAATGAGTTCCCTAAACGGAGAAAAACGAACCAAAGTCCCTGATTTTTTTGTGCGTTATCAATAAAAAACAGGGCCTCGATTGTATATTCAAAGAGACGGTTAGGGATTGAAAATCGCCCCGCCGGAATTTATAATAATAACAGATTATCCGAACGGCTCAGAAAGGAGAGAATGGAGAATACGTTACTATACGGCAGGTATAGGATATTACGCACACTAAGCAGCAGGGAGACCGGGGATGTCCATCTTGCGGAGCATACCATGCTGCATCTTTGTCGAATCCTCAAGCGGCTGAACAAGCAGAATCCCTGCTATGACCAGCTGAAGACGGAGGCTGACATTCTAAGGCGCCTGAATCATCCATGTATTCCGGAATTGTATGATGTTCTTGAGGATCCGGAGTATCTCGTTCTGGTAGAAGAATACATGGAGGGCGAATCTCTCAAGTCCTTCTGCGTACGCGGCGAAGGGCTTTCAGAAGAAGTTTTCTTTCACTTTGCAGTACAGATCTGCGATATCCTGCATTATTTGCATTCCTCAGAGGATGAATTGCTGTATCTCGATCTGAAACCGGAGAATATCCTGGTTTCTGAGGACAGGCTGTCTCTGGTTGATTTCGGCTGTGCGGTACCGGCATCCATGGCAGAGAAGAGACGCTTCGGTCTGGGTACGCCGGGGTTTGCGGCACCTGAATTAAGGGAGGGCAGGCCGGTCTGTGTCCAAACCGATATCTACGCTGCGGGGATGGTGTTGAATCAGATGTATTCCGGCATGAGCCGCGGCGTGAACAGGCGGCTTGCGGATCATATCCGCAGGATCATCGAACGATGTACGGCAGAAGTCCCGGACGAACGGTATCCGGATGTATCAGAGCTGAAGAAGGAGCTGCTGGCTGCTGCCCCAAAAGGCTGTGCCAGAAGAAAGGATAATCAGAGAACTAACAGACTGTCGCGGGCCGTGGGCCGGGGGAACTCCCGGATTACGGATCGGACAGGGAAGGGAGGGAACAAAGAGAGAGCACAGAACGGCCGAATCGGGGTATACGGTATTCACCGGATGAGCGGAGCAACCTGCATTGCCATCCAGCTTGCCCTGTATCTGAAGAGGCGGGAAAAGAAAGCATCTGTGGCGATCCTTGAGATGAGCGGAAGAGAAGATTTCCTGTGGCTGGAGTCGTGGTATTTCGGACTGGATCCCGGGGAGTGTACCGATGACTCCTTCTCCATCAAGGGAGTGGATTTCTTTAAGGGAATTACTCAGGAGAAGGCGCTTAAACTGTATAACAGCGGGTATGATTACCTGGTGCTGGATCTGGGAAGCGGTTCTGCGGCAAGAAAAGAGCTGCTTGGCTGCGGAAGAAAGCTTGTAACCGGCAGCGGCGCACCCTGGCGCACGGAGAGTTGGAGACGGTATTCCGACGAGATGAAGGAGCTTGGAAGAACGGATGACTGGAGTTACCTGTTCCTTCCGTGTACCGGGAAGAGGCGGGCGCCGGCAAAGTTTCCGGGAATGCACGAGATGCCTTATATATCCTCTGTGCTTGAGACTACGGAAGAGATTGAAGAACTGTTTGAACGGCTGCTGTGAAGCGGGGCGGGCGTTGTCCGCCCGGAATTCCGGAATCATCCGGGCAGCCCCGCGCCGCGGCAAGCGGGCGATCTGACCGATATTCTGTTTTTTATGTCTGTGTATCCTGTTAGTTACCATATCACGAATTCCTTATCCGGTCAGATTAACACCAGTATTACAGATATCCGGATATCGGTGCGGGCGTTCCCGTGCCGTGAAGTCCGAACAGGGGCTGCGGCGGTTCATTTCGGAGGACCCGGGAGAATGGGGAGATAACATGAACAAAAGAGTGATGTATTACAGAGAGGCTCTGCTTCGGGAAATCCGTGAATTCCTGGAGAGGGGCATCGAGGTTATGATTGACGGAGAAGACTATGATGAGCTGGAAAGTCCGTCGGAAATCAGCGTCGTTCTCGAGAACGGAAGCTATATGAAGAATTATACAGGGGACGACAATGGCAGAATTATTGCCGTAGAGTTTAACAAAGTCAGGGACACAAGGAAATGACAGCCGGTCAGGGGCGGCACTTATTAATATGCCCTGCAGCGTACCCCATACCTCTCAGGGAAGCCGCCTTTGGCCGGAACGGCCGAATGGGAATATCGTTTGCCGAAAAAATGTCGAAATAACTAATGACGATAATACAAATTGATGGTATAATGAAAGCGGTGATTCGTTCAATAAGACAGAGCAGGAGGATAGAGAAGATGGACAAACACGCAAAACTGGCGGCAGTCGGTTCGATCATTGTATTAGTCGTGATTGTTATTGCGGTATCGGCAATTTTAATAGAGCGATTTACACCGAGCAAGGAGGTCATGCCGCTTGAGGAATATTATCAGGTGGAAGAGGGGGATGTGCTGGTGATGCTTCACGATCAGTACTACGAGGAACCCGCGAAGCTGATTGACGGGCAGGTGTATTTCCGGTATGAGATGGTTGAGGAACTGTTCAATCACAGGTTCTACTGGGATGGGAATGAGAATGTCCTCTCGTATACTACCCCCACGGAGATCATAAGAGTCGGGGTGGGAAGTCAGGAATATACGGTGAATATGAATCAGTCCTCGGTTTCGTATGAGATTGTAAGGACTCAGGGGGATGCGGTTTATCTGGCGGCGGAGTTTGTGAAGCAGTATTCGGATATGGATTATCAGTTCTATGAGGATCCGGATCGCGTGACTGTACAGTACGACTGGAAGGATTATCTGTATGCGGATGTCAGAAGGGCGACGCAGATGAGAACCGAGCCGAGCATCAAGAGCCCGATCCTGCGTGAGATGGAGACGGGAGAGAAGCTTCTGTACGTGGATGCGGCGACGGAGCAGGAGCAGAACGGATTCGTCAAGGTAATGACTTCGGACGGGATTATCGGCTATGTACAGACCAGGGCGCTGACGGACTCTTACTATGAGACGCTTGAGAGTGACTTTGAAGCGCCGGTCTATACCAGCATTCAGAGAGATTATACGATCAATCTGGTCTGGCATCAGGTCACGAACGAGAGCGCGAATGATCATGTGATGTCCCTTTTGGAGAATACGACAGGAATCACTGCGATTTCTCCGACCTGGTTCCGGATTGCGAGTGAGGACGGGACGCTGTCTTCGCTTGCGAGCGAGACCTATGTGGCCAGGATGCGGGAGGAGGGAATCGAGGTGTGGGCTCTTGTGGATAATTTCCACCCGGATGTGGATACCCACGAGGTGCTCAGCTATACCTCCAGACGGGAGCGGCTGGTGAACGAGATCATCGCGGCTGCCATTCGGTATGCTCTGAATGGAATTAATATCGATTTTGAGAGCCTGGATGTAGAGACGGGACCGCATTATATCCAGTTTCTGCGCGAGCTGTCGGTACGGTGCAGGACGAACGGGATTGTGCTGTCTGTGGATAATTATGTTCCGACCTCTTATAATGCCTTTTATGACAGGGAGGAGCAGGGGGAGATTGTGGATTATGTGATTATTATGGGGTATGACGAGCACCACAGCGGATCGGACACGGCGGGATCGGTCGCGTCTATCGGTTATACAAGAGAGGCTCTGGAGGCGACGTTAGAGGAGGTTCCCGCGCAGAAGATTATTATGGGGATTCCCTTCTATACCAGACTGTGGAGGGAGGCGACCATTGACGGGACGGCCTCGCTCAGTTCTGAGGCATTGTCCATGGCCGCGGCCGAGAGCGTGATTGCGCAGTACGGAGCTGAGCCGGTGTGGGATGAGGAGACCGGGCAGTACTATATCGAATACGAGAGAGACGGTGCGGTCTATAAGATGTGGCAGGAAGAAGAGCGTTCAATTGAGGAGAAGATGCGGGCGATCAGCGAGGCGCAGGTTGCGGGGGTTGCGGCCTGGAGACTTGGCTACGAGACACCGGAGATCTGGAATGTGATCCTGAGATATGTGAATTAGTCTCTCGTCCGGTTCATAGCGGGAGGCGGCATGGAAGCCGCGCCGGGAACATAGAATAGTAGAAAGCGAAATTGGAGCAAGAGGTTATGAAGTATATCAGCTTTTTCCTGTTCGTGTGCCTGTGCGCGGCGATTCTGTGTTTTTCAGGAGAAGAAGGGGAGGAGCTTGCGGGACTGCTTAGAGCCCGGGTATTCCAAGAATCTGCCGAAGAGGCCTTTGAGCCCGGCGGAAGGAGTGCACAGGGGGAGACGGTTGTTGTGGTGGATGCCGGCCACGGAGGAAATGATCCCGGCAAGGTCGGGGTCAGCGGAGTGGAGGAGAAGGGGATTAACCTCGCGATTGCGCAGCGGCTGAAGGCCCTGCTTGAGTTAAATGATATTACGGTTGTAATGACACGGGAGACGGACGCGGGACTGTATGACCCTTCTGCCTCGAATAAGAAGGCAGATGATCTGATGAAGAGGGTGGAGCTGATCGAAGAAAGCGGTGCGTGCGTGGCAGTCAGTATCCACCAGAACAGCTATACAGATGCGTCCTGTAAGGGTGCCCAGACATTCTATTATACGGATTCTGCCGAGGGGGCAAGGCTTGCAGGGATATTGCAGGAGCAGCTGAAGGCTGTTTTGAAGGATGGGAATCACAGGGTAGAGAAAGGGAATGACAGCTACTATATGCTGAAGAAATCCACGGTTCCGACTGTCATTGCGGAATGCGGATTCCTGTCGAATCCGGAGGAGGAGGCTCTGCTTACTTCTGAAGACTATCAGGAGAAGATTGCGTGGGCGCTGCACCTTGGAATTCTGGAATATCTCAATACTTCGGGGCAGATACAGGATTAGGGATAAAGTTTTTATTGTATTGAAGATCTCTTTGATCTATAATGGATGTAATGTGGAGTACAGTCAGGAAAGAGGAATTCGTGTGATGCAGACAATCATTCAAAGGATAGACCCGGAAGGTAATTTAAAGGAACAGCTTAAGGAGGCCGCCGCAATCATCAGAAGAGGCGGCCTGGTTGCGTTTCCCACCGAGACCGTGTACGGACTTGGCGGAGATGCGCTGAATCCGAACGCGTCGGCCGCGATTTACGCGGCGAAGGGAAGGCCGTCGGATAATCCGCTCATTGTTCACATCGCAGATACGGATGCGTTGGAGAGGATTGCATCCGGGGTTCCGGAGAGCGCGTACCGCCTGGCTGAGAGATTCTGGCCGGGGCCTCTGACCATATTGCTCAACAAGAGCGGACTGATACCGAAGGAGACGACAGGGGGACTGGCAACGGTGGGAATTCGTATGCCATCCCATCCGGTTGCGCGTACTCTGATTGAGGTCTCCGGAACCTATATCGCGGCGCCCAGTGCCAATCGTTCGGGAAGGCCGAGCACGACAAGTGCGCATCATGTCATAGAGGATCTGAACGGAAGGGTTGATATGATTCTTGACGGCGGTCATGTGCCCATCGGCCTGGAATCCACGATTCTGGATCTGACCACGGAGGTCCCCCTGATTCTGAGGCCGGGGTATATTATGATCGAAGAGCTGAGGAAGACCATCGGACCGGTCGAGTACGACAGGGCGGTCACGCTGCACAGGAAGGATGACACCATTGTGGCGAAGGCGCCCGGAATGAAGTACAGGCATTACGCGCCGCAGGGAAGCCTGGTGATCTATGAGGGAGAGGCGGACAAAGTGGTCAGGGCAATTAACGAGCAGGCGAGACGCTGCGTTGAGTCGGGCGAAAAGGTCGGTATCTTAGCGGCGGATGAGACGGCAGATTCCTACCCGTACGGAACGGTCCGGCAGATTGGCCCGCGCAGCCGGGAGGAGGCCATTGCGGCTCATTTGTTTGACTGTCTGCGGGAATTCGATGATCTGGGCGTGACCCGGATCTTTTCGGAGAGCTTCGAGGATAATCCGCTCGGACAGGCGATCATGAACCGGCTGCTGAAGGCGGCAGGGTATCAGGTTGTAGAGATTCGGTAAATCCATACTCATACTACGGATACAAGGAGTTATGCAATATGAACAAATATCGAAAAATATTATTTGTCTGCACTGGAAATACATGCCGCAGCCCCATGGCTGAGACGATTCTGAAGAGTCTGATGCCGGATCAGGAGGTTATATCCAGGGGACTTGTTGTGCTGTTCTCCGAGCCGGTGAATCCCAAGGCGGAGACGGTGCTGGCCAATCATAATTTAAAGATTGCCAATCATGTGACACGGGGACTGCGGCCGTCCGACATTGAGGAGGATACGCTGGTTCTGACGATGACGGAGGAACAGAAGGGGCGTGTCATTAAGAATTATAATACGGCAGGGAACGTCTATACTCTGAAGGAATATGTCGGGGAGATGGGGGATGTAACGGACCCTTATGGCGGAACGCTGATGGATTACGAGGATTGCTGCGTGGAACTGGTGAGGCTGATTAAAAAGCTGGTATATAAGCTGGCGGAAGAATAAGGGCGGACCGGATAAGAAAGGAGAACAGAAGGTATGATAGCGTTAGGCTGTGATCACGGAGGCTTTGAGCTCAAACAGGAGATCATGCATTTTCTTGAGGAGAAGAAGATTGCTTATCGGGACTGCGGGACGTATACGAAGGATTCGTGCGATTATCCGGAGTACGCGAAGAAGGTGGCCGGGCAGGTCCTGTCCGGTGAGTGCGAGAAGGGAATCCTGATCTGCGGAACGGGGATCGGGATCTCCATTGCGGCGAATAAGGTGAAGGGAATCCGCGCCGCCCTGTGTCATGACTGCTTCTCGGCAGAGGCGACCAGACTGCATAATGATGCGAACATTCTGTGTATGGGCGGAAGAGTGATCGGCCCGGGGCTGGCCGCTAAGATTGTCGAGGTCTTTTTGAACACTCCATTCTCGAATGACGAGCGGCATATCCGGAGAATCGGAATGCTCGAGGAGGAATAACAGACCGGTATCACAAAGAATATAAAAGAACACAGAAGAATACAGGCGGCATGCGTTATGGGAGTGCTTTGGCGGTCCGGACGCATGCCGCCTGTATTCTTCTGACAGATACTTCCCGCCTGATCACCGGGGAAGGGGAGTCGGCGCACTTTGGGATTCCAGGTTGATAACGGGAAGCTGGTACCTGGAGAAATTCCCGTCATAGATCAGGCCGAGGAGCCGGTTGGCGGTATGGAGCGCAAGCGTTGCCAGGGATTCCCTGATCAGCCCGTGCTCCAGGGCCAAAGCCAGTTCATCCATATCTAATACCTTAACGAATCCATTCTCATACAGAACAATATCTAACAGCAAATCTTCGAAGATAATCCGGTTCTCCTCCGGTTCCCGGAGAGTCCGTATGATATCACAGTACCAGTACACCGGCTCCTCTCTGCGGTTATACACCCTGCTGATCTTAAAACCCTCCTGTGTATAGTAGGCGGATATGCCTCTGGCGATATCACAGCGTGGTTTTAACGTGGTCCAGCTGGTTATAATCAGATCATCCCTGTATTGAAGAATCGCGTCATCCTTCAGATAAACCATTTCATCCGGGATAAATCGCCTGCGGTACAGCTTCGGCAGTTCCATAAGAGGTTCCTCCCTTCCTGACAATCCCGTATAGAATCAGAATATGTATATTTCATCTATTATATCATATCACATGAATCATGAAAGCAAAAAATTCAAAAAAAAGGGAATACTGTGTGTAGAGGGCAAGGATCTGCGGCGAGCCGGAACGCAGTACCATGTTCGTACGACAGTCAGGAAAGGAATCTCAGAATGGATGAATGGAAGGAAACGATCAGGGAATTATATATGGGGATTGGTATCTGTACGCTGACTTTCACGGCAGCGGGGGGACTTCTGGTACGGGATCGGAGCGCATGGATTCTGGGAACCATTCTCGGAGGAGGTGAGGCCGCCTTCCTTGCCTGGCATATGGCCCGCGGCATCGTTCGCTCCATGGAGATGGAGCCGCGGAAGGCCGCAAGAGGGCTCCGGCTCGGTGCGATGCTCCGGATGTTGATGATGGGACTGAGTGTCCTGATTGCGGTTCTTCTCCCGGGAACGGTCAGCGCGCCAGGCGTGCTTGCGGGGATATTCAGCCTGAAGCTGGGGGCCCTGATCCAGCCGCTTGTCCACAGATGCCGGAAGAAACTGCGGAAAGAGAGGTGAGAGGATGGGAACGGAGAGATTTGCGGGAGAGATCTCCATCGGCGTGAACGGGGTTCTGAGATATAAGCTGTTCGGGCAGGAGGTCTTTCTGACCACTACCCATATCGGAATGACACTGATCACTCTGACGCTTCTGATTGCGGCGCTCCTTGTGAACCGGGCGGTCCGGAGGGCGGATTGGAGGAAGCAGCCGGGGAGGTTTCTGAACGGGGCCGAGATGCTGGTCGAAGCAGTCGACCGGTTTACCCTTGGCAATATGGGAACGGAGCATGGCGGTGCATTCGCGAATTATATCGGTACGCTGTTCTTATTCTTAATGCTGTCGAACATGGCGGGAGTGTTCGGGCTTCGATCCCCGACGGCGGATTACGGCGTCACGCTTGCCTTGGGACTGCTGACCTTTTTTCTGATCCATTACAACGGTATTCGATATCAGAAAGCGAAGCATGTAACGAAGCTGTTCCGCCCTTTCTTCCTGGCGCCGATTCAGATCATCGGGGAAATCGCGGTTCCGCTGTCGCTGTCGCTGCGTCTGTTCGGAAATGTTCTGTCCGGTACGGTATTGATTGCCCTGGTATACGGGCTGCTTCCGAGGGTTCTGCTGCTTGTGCTGCCCGCGTTCTTGCACGCTTATCTGGATGTGTTCTCCGGTGCCGTTCAGACTTATGTATTCTGTATGCTGACAATGGTATTCGTTGCTCAGACATTTGATAGGAGGGATGAGACATTATGATAACAGATCAGGGTTTAGTCCTGGCATGCTCCGCAATCGGGGCAGGCATTGCGATGATTGCGGGAATCGGGCCGGGAATCGGACAGGGAATTGCGGCCGGATATGGAGCGTCTGCAGTCGGGCGAAATCCCGGGGCAAGGGGCAGCATCATGTCCACTATGCTCCTGGGGCAGGCGGTCGCCGAGACAACCGGCCTGTATGGATTCGCCGTTGCCATTATCCTGCTGTTCGCGAATCCTCTGCTTGGAAGGCTGTAAGAATGCTGACGGACCGGTTATTTGGGCTGGATGCGCAGCTGCTGGCGGATGCCGCGATTACGGCGCTGAACGTGTTCGTGCTGTTTGTTCTGCTTTCTTATCTTCTGTTCAATCCCGTCAGGAGGCTGATCAGGCAGAGGCAGGAAGGGATCTGTCAGGAGCTTGAGACGGCGGATAAGAGCAGGCAGGAGGCGGAACGTTATCGGGCGGAGTATGAAGAGAGGCTCAGAGAGCTGAAGGAGACCGAAGGAGAGCTTCTGAGGGAGGCCGCAGTCCGCGCAAAGCGGAGGGAAGACGAACTGATTGCCCGCGCCGGGGAGGAAGCGGAACGGATCCGCGAACGGGCAAGACAGGAGGGGCTTTTGATCAGAGAAGCCGTCAGAGATGATATGAAGAGAGAGATCATAACAACCGCGGCCCTGATGGCTCAGACGATTCTCTCATCCGTACTGAAGGATGGCGGCGGACAGCTGATTGAGGAAGCAATGCAGGAAATGAGTGAGAGCACATGGAAGCAGTAGGACAGTATGGGAGGGCTCTGTTTGAGATCGCGAAGGAGGAGGGCTGGCTGGGTGGCGCGGAGGTGGAGGTCCGGCACATCAGGGAGGCGATCGGGGAGAATCCGGAAATCATCCGCTTGCCTGCGCTCCCCTCTCTGTCGGAAACGGAGAAGCTTGCGGCTCTTGAGACTCTCTTTCCCGGGAGAATCTCTCCGGAGATGATGGGGTTCCTGGCGGCTGTGGTGAAAAGCGGGAAGTGGGAGGCGCTGGATGCGATACTCGGCTCGTTTGAGAACTGTGTCAGGGAACACGAACAGATTGCCGAGGTATCCGTAACAACCGCCGTGGCGCTGACCGAGGCGCAGCAGGAACGGATTCGGAATCGGCTGCTTGCGCTGACCAGGTATCGAAAGCTTGCGATCGTCTACTCTGCGGATGCTTCGCTGATTGGTGGAATTATCGTCCAAATCGGGGACCGCCGGGCGGACGCAAGTGTCAGAACCAGGCTGGAAGCCCTGACAGGCAGTCTGATGAACGGGCAGGCAGGGACGTGAACGGGAACAGAAAAGAGGTGCATGTATCTTGGATATCAGGCCGGAGGAAATCAGCTCCGTGATTAGAGAACAGATTCGAAGCTATCGCGGCAGGATGGAAGTGTCCGATGTCGGAACCGTCGTCTGGGCGGCGGACGGCATTGTACGGATCCACGGGCTGAGGCGGGCGATGCAGGGCGAGCTTCTGGAATTCGCGGGAGGAGTTCCCGGGATTGTGATGAACCTGGAATTCGATCAGGTGGGAGCGGCGCTGCTTGGCAGCGTCAGAAGCGTGAAAGAGGGAGATACTGTGAAAGGAACCGGGCGCGTAGCGGAGGTTGCGGTGGGAGACGCGCTGCTGGGACGGGTTGTAAATGTGCTCGGAGAGCCGATTGACGGCAGAGGACCGGTTCAGGCCGCAAGGCGGCGCAGAGTGGAATCTACGGCTCCCGGAGTGCTTGCGCGCCGATCCGTTCATACGCCGCTTGAGACGGGAATTAAGGCAATTGATTCCATGGTTCCCGTCGGGCGCGGGCAGAGGGAGCTTATTATCGGAGATCGTCAGACCGGCAAGACCGCCGTTGCGCTGGATGCGATTCTCAATCAGAAGAACAAACAGGTCCGCTGCATCTATGTCGCGATTGGACAGAAGACATCCGCTGTGGCGGGAATTGTCAGGGTGCTGAGAGAGCATGGAGCAATGGATTATACAACAGTGGTTGCCGCCGCGGCGGGCGATCCGGCGCCCCTGCAGTATCTGGCTCCCTATTCCGGCTGCGCCATCGGAGAGGAATGGATGGAGGAGGGGAAGGATGTCCTGATCGTCTATGACGATCTCACCCGTCACGCGGCCGCGTACCGGACCATGTCTCTGCTGCTTCGCAGGCCCCCGGGCCGGGAGGCATATCCGGGGGATGTCTTCTATCTGCATTCAAGGCTTTTAGAGCGCGCGGCGCAGCTCTCGGAGGAAGCGGGGGGAGGTTCCCTGACCGCATTTCCCATTATCGAGACACAGGCGGGTGATGTATCTGCTTATATTCCGACGAATGTGATCTCGATTACAGATGGCCAGATCTACCTGGAAGCGGAGCTGTTCCGAGCAGGCTTCCGTCCGGCTGTGAATGCGGGACTGTCGGTATCCAGAGTGGGCGGTTCCGCCCAGATCCCGGCGATGAAACGGCTTGCCGGCCTGCTTCGCATTGAGCTTGCGCAGTACAGGGAGCTCGCGGCATTCGCACAATTTGCCTCGGATCTGGATGCGGATACAAGGGAGAAGCTGGCACAGGGGGAGCGGCTTCTGGAGCTGCTAAAGCAGCCGAGGTACCGTCCGGTTCCGGTTGAGTGTCAGGTGATTCTGCTGTTCGCCGCCGCGGAGAAATATCTGCTGGATATCAGAGTCGATCAGGTGCGGCGCTTTGAAACGGAGCTGTTGGACTATATTGACAGAAACTACCCGCAGATTCCCGAGAACATCCGGAATATGAAGCAGATTAGCGAAGCCCTGAGAGAAAACCTGAGGGCGGTGATTACGGAATTCAAGAAAGAATTCGCGCAGGGAAGGGAGGGAATGGAGGATGGCTTCCATGAGGGAGATTAAACGGCGCAGGGAAAGCATCCAAAGTACCGGACAGGTAACAAGGGCAATGAAGCTGGTCGCGGCCGCCAGGCTCCAGAAGGCAAGGGGACAGGCAGAGAAATCCCTGCCATATTTCAGGGCTCTGTATCAGACCGTTACCGGGATCGTACGCAGGACTGCGCCCATGCAGCATCCATATCTGACGCCGGGAGAAGGAAGAAGTGTCGGAATGATTGTGATGAGCTCGAACCGGGGACTGGCCGGGGGCTATAATGCCGGTATTGTAAGGGCAGTCGCGGCGGAAGGACTCGAACGGGAGAACGTCCGGATCTATGCGGTCGGACGCAGGGGTCGGGATGAGCTGGCCGGACTTGGCTTCCGGATCGCGGGAGATTATTCGGATCGGATGAATGTGCCCTCTCTTGCGGGGGCGAGGCAGATTGCAGAGGATGTCCTGCGGGCCTATGATGAGAAGGAAATTGACGGAATCCGGCTGGCCTTTACGGGATTTCAAACTATGATCACGCATATTCCGATCCTGGCGGGCATCCTCCCGGTTGACATCCGGACGTCTCCGCCGTTCCTTGGGATCGGACAGGAAGAAACAGGCACGGACATGGAGGATTTGCTCTGGATGAATTATGAGCCCGGAGCCGGGGAGGTGCTGCGGCTTCTGATACCGGACTATGTCGTCGGTATGATCTACGGGGCTCTGCTCCAGTCCTTCGCGAGTGAGAATGCGGCCCGTATGCGGGCCATGGACTCGGCCTCCTCAAATGGGAAGGAGCTTCTTAAGGAGCTGGATCTGAGCTATCACAGGGCAAGGCAGACCTCTATTACACGGGAGCTCACAGAGATGATTGCGGGATCCGGCGGGGGTCTTAAGCGGACGGGGCAGAAGGAGTGATTGGAGAGTTGGCAGCAGGGAAGGGAATCATCACACAGATTATCGGCGCGGTTCTGGATATCCGGTTTGAAGAAGGGGATCTGCCGGCAATCTATGACGCGGTCCGAATTGTACGGCAGGACGGAGCGGAGGAAGAGGGCAGAACACTGACTGCAGAAGTGGCGCAGCACCTGGGAAATCATACCGTAAGGTGCATTGCCATGGGAGATACGGGCGGACTGCGCCGCGGAATGAGCGCGGAAGCGGCCGGAGGGCCGATTACCGTGCCCGTGGGAGAGGAGACGCTTGGGAGAATGTTCAATGTTCTGGGAGAGGCGATTGACGGGAAGCCGGCGCCGTCTGCGGCCGAGTATCTGCCGATTCACAGACAGCCGCCCGGATTTTTGAAGCAGTCTGTGGAGCCGGAAATCCTGGAGACCGGAATTAAGGTCGTGGATCTGCTCTGTCCTTATCAGAAGGGAGGCAAGATCGGATTATTCGGCGGCGCTGGAGTCGGCAAGACCGTGCTGATCCAGGAGCTGATCACGAATATCGCGGCGGAGCACGGCGGATACTCCGTCTTCACCGGGGTGGGGGAACGGACCAGAGAGGGAAATGATCTCTATTATGAGATGATAGAATCCGGAGTCATTGACAAGACGGTTATGGTATTCGGACAGATGAACGAACCGCCCGGAGCGAGAATGCGGGTGGGGCTGACAGGACTTACGATGGCGGAATATTTCAGAGATCAGGGAGGCCGGGATGTGCTTCTGTTTATCGATAATATTTTCCGCTTCACCCAGGCGGGGGCCGAGGTGTCGGCGCTTCTTGGCCGGATGCCGAGCGCGGTGGGCTATCAGCCGACGCTGCAGACGGAGATGGGGGCACTTCAGGAGAGGATTACCTCTACAAAAAGCGGTTCCATTACATCCGTTCAGGCGGTCTATGTACCGGCGGACGATCTGACGGATCCCGCTCCTGCGACAACTTTTGCTCATCTGGATGCCACTACGGTTCTCTCCCGTTCCATCGCGGAGATGGGGATCTACCCGGCCGTCGACCCGCTCGAATCCACCTCCCGGATGCTGGAACCGGAGATTGTCGGGGCCGGGCATTACCGGACAGCCGGACAGGTTCAGGAAATCCTGCAGCACTACCGGGAGCTTCAGGATATGATCGCCATCCTTGGAATGGATGAATTGACGGAGGAGGACAGGCGGATCGTGGCCAGGGCAAGGAAGGTTCAAAGATTCCTCTCCCAGCCCTTCTTCGTTGCGGAGCGTTTCACCGGTCTGGCCGGAAGGTATGTTCCGCTTGAGGAGACCATCCGGGGATTTGCCGAGATTCTTGCAGGGCTTCATGATGAGATTCCGGAGAGTTATTTTCTGAATGCCGGCGGCATTGACGATGTCACCGCGAAATACCGGGCTGCGCAGAAGGGGGATTCGGGGCATGGAAGATAGAGGGAATCTCTTTCGCCTGCGGATCATCGCGCCTGAGGGGGTCTTCTTTGATGGAGCAGTCCATATGGCGGAGATCAGAACTTCGGAAGGGGACATCGGCGTATTCCGGGGACATATCCCTCTGACGGTTGTTTTGGAGCCGGGAAGGGCGAGAATCCGGCAGGGGGGAAGCATAAGAGAGGCGCTTCTCGGGAAGGGATTTGCCGAAGTGCTGCCGGATCGGGTTATAATTCTGACTGTGGCCTGCGAATGGACGGGGGAGCGGTTAAACCCTTAGAAACCGGGAATACTTGACAGGACAAGGTGTTATGACTCAGAATCAGGAGGGAATCGATGAAGAAGAATAAACTGCTGTTGATCATTGCGGCCGTGATATGGCTTGCGGCGGGAATCCAGGCCGTCATGAACCGGGTGATATATCGGGAGGAGGATTTGGTGGCGGCCTTCTCTTTAACGGATACGGATACCATGGAGAGTACCCTGACGGTACTTGCGGAGTACCCGGGCGGGTTCGCGGATCGGGAGGCAAGGATGGCTGCCCTGGAAAGTCTTGCGGACGGGATTGGACTGAGCATAGACGGACCGTTTCATGAAGAGGAATCGGAGTCCCGTTCGGAAATCTGGTACGAAAAGCAGGGCAGATACGCCGCCACGAGCTTGAGAAGCGTGCGTCTGACGGGGGATGAGGCCAGTACGGATTATATTCTGCTCCGACTTACCATTTATGAGGATACGGATCGGATTCTTTCTTACAAGGAGCTGGCCGGAGAACTGTGCGAGGAAAGCGGATATGAAGAGATTCAGACCCGAATGACCCTGACGGGGAGCCGGGAGGGCAGTCTTTCCCTTGAGGAACGGGATCAGATTACGGATCGGCTTCTTGAGTCACTTTCCGGCAGCATTGCGTTCGAGAATCGCGGGGAAGAGGATTATACAATCTATGCTTATACGGCCGGCATCCGGGAATATGTGCTCTCCGCCGGCAGGAAGATTAACATTCAGATTGTGATGGAATACGATCCGGATGAGGAGGTCACAAGAATTATGGTTGCGACGCCGATCTACGGGGGCGCCTGATTGAATGCAAAGGGGATTGAATGCAAAGAGCAGGACAGATATAATAGACCTGTTACAATTTCCGGAATACGAATGAGAGAAAGGAGTGCAGATTACGATGAAATGGATGATTGCGTCAGATCTTCACGGGTCGGCGCCTGCCTGCCGCGCGCTGCTGGAGCAATATCAGAAGGAAGGGGCGCAGAAGCTGATTCTGCTTGGCGATCTGCTGTATCACGGCCCAAGAAATGATCTGCCCGAGGGATATGCCCCGAAGGAGGTCATTGCCCTGTTGAATCCGGTGCGGAATGAATTGCTGTGCGTGCGCGGTAACTGCGAAGCGGAGGTGGATCAGATGGTGCTTCAGTTCCCGGTCATGGCAGAGTATGCCATGCTGTGGATTGACGGTATTACGATATTTGCAACCCATGG
>CALWGS010000131.1 GCA_944380155.1 uncultured Lachnospiraceae bacterium | reverse complement strand
ATAGAAAAGTTTTGAATTCTGAGAGAAGGGAGGAGCCGAATTGGACACTCAGACAGCCGAATTATACCATACGTTACTTACGAATATTGCAGCATACCATCCATCCGCGGATGTCTCCCTGATTGAGGAGGCCTTCCTGATGGCAGAGAAGGCGCACGAGGGGCAGACAAGAGAGTGGGGAGAGGCGTATATGGTCCATCCGCTCTCGATTGCGGTGATATTGTCCGAGCTGAGACTGGATAAGGAGAGCATCGCCGCCGCTTTGCTGTACGATTTGACGGAGAGGGATTATACCCAGCAGGAGCTGATGCTTCGGTTCGGCGAAGAGATCGCCTCATTAGTACAGGGGGTGGCAAGGCTGAGCCGGCTTCCGTACACGACAGATAAGGCGGAGTCGCAGGCGGAGAATTTCAGGAAGATGTTCCTCGCTATGGCAAGGGATATCCGGGTGATTCTGATTAAGCTGGCTGATCAGCTGTATTGTATGCGGACCTTGAAGTATCAGAGCGTAAAGCGGCAGAAGGAGGTCTCAAGAGAGACACTGGATATCTATGCCCCAATCGCACAGAGACTTGGAATCTCAACGATCAGCATGGCGCTGGAGGATCTGGCGCTGAAATATCTTGAGCCGGAGATTTACTATGATCTGGCGAAGCGGGTGGAGCTGACTAAGACGCAGAGGCAGCAGTTCATTGATCAGATGATCGGGAAGATCCAGACCCAGCTTGAGAGATCGGGTGTCGACGCGGCCGTATCCGGGCGGTTCAAGCATTTTTTCAGCATTTACCGGAAGATGGTGAACCGCAACAAGACGTTAGATGAGATGTATGACCTCTTCGCTATCCGGATTATCGTGAATACAATCAAGGAATGCTACGCGGTGCTTGGAATGATCCACGAGCTGTATAAGCCGATTCCAGGCCGGTTCAAGGATTATATTTCCATGCCCAAGTCCAATATGTACCGCTCGCTGCATACGACGGTTCTGGATACAAACGGGCAGTCCTTCGAGATTCAGATCCGGACCAGGGAGATGCACCGGACCGCGGAGTACGGAATTGCGGCGCATTGGAAGTATAAGGAAGGTAAGACCGAAGGACTGATATTAAATAAGGAAGAAGAGAAGCTGAACTGGCTCAAGCAGGTCTTGGAATGGCAGACGGAGATGTCCGACAACCGGGAATTCATGAATCTGGTTAAGAATGATTTCGACCTGATGTCGGAGAAGATCTACTGCTTTACCCCGCTTGGGGATGTCAAGGATCTTCCGCGCGGGGCAAGCGTGATAGATTTTGCTTACAGTATTCACAGTGCAGTGGGAAATAAGATGGTAGGCGCGAGGGTGAACGGGGAGCTGGTTCCGCTTGATTATACGGTGCAGAACGGGGATCGGATTGAGATCCTGACTTCTCAGAATTCACCCGGCCCTTCGAAGGACTGGCTTGGACTGGTGAAGAGCGCGCAGGCGAGAAACCGGATCAACCAGTGGTTCCGGGAAGCCGGGAGAGAAGAGAATAAGAAGAAGGGGCTTGGCATGCTGCTGGAATATTGTGCAGCCGGCGGGATCTCCCCGCAGATTCTGGACAGAGAAGACTACAGAGAGAGAGTCCTGCGCAAATACAGCTACCATGATTGGGATCTGGTTCTTGCGGCGGTCGGTCACGGGGCGTTGACGGAGAGTCAGGTGATCAACCGGATTCTAAGCGCCGAAACGGCGGCACGTTCTTCTGAGAGGCCGGAGGATAACGGGAGTGAACCACGGGGAAGGCGCGATGGATATGTGAAGAATGTGATCGTCGGCGACGGAACCAGGGATTATTACATTCGGTTCTCAAAATGCTGTACTCCCGTACCGGGGGATGAGATCATCGGGTTTATCACCAAAGGAAGGGGCGTAACCATCCACCGGACGGACTGTATCAATATGATTAAGCTGCCGGTTACGGAGCGGGGACGTCTGCTGGATGCGGAATGGAATCCGGATGTACCGGCAGAAGGGTATCTGACGGAGATTCAGATCCTGGCCAGGAACCGGATTGGAATGCTGGCGGACATATCTGCCGTGCTGTCGGGAGCAGGCATGGACATCGCGGCAATGGACTGCAAGATACAGAAGAGGGGAGCCGCGGTGCTGAACGTGGCCTTTGAGGTGGCGAACAAAAGCGCGCTGGAGGCATTGATTACAAGGCTGAAGGAAATCAGCGGGGTTATTGATATACAGAGAGCGAACGGATAGGGAACAGGCCGGGGACAGCCGGGGCTGTTCCCTTTTTTACGTGGATTTCACTGGGAAACGGGAAGAATATAATTGACAAAGGCCAGGAATGGGTGTAAATTTAAAGTGTTATAGTCTGTTCCGGTTTATCGCGGAAGTTATAGCGTTCATTCTACAGGCAGGCGCAGAATATTAGAATATGAAATTCTTTTTGGGTTGATTGATATCTGAAATACAGATACCGATTGGCCGGATATTATAGGCAGGGGTGGTGGTATCAGGTGATTATAACAAAGACGCCTTTAAGAATGTCGTTCTTCGGCGGAGGAACGGATTTTCCCGAATTTTTCAAGGAGTATGGCGGGGCCGTGCTGTCAACCACATTTGATAAGTATTGTTACGTTACGGTAAGGCATCTTCCGCGGTTTTTTGAATATACATCAGAGTTGTGCTATTCAGAGATTGAAAAAATTAAATTTATCGATGATATTGAACATCCCCTCATTCGGGAGGCGATGCGGATGCTTGACATCCGGGAGATCCGGCTGACTTGTGAAGCGGATCTTCCGAAACGGTCCGGACTTGGGACAAGCAGCTCCTTCGCGGTCGGGGTTTTGAACGCCTTTCATTTGCTCAAGGGGCAGTATCGGGATAAGAGAACTCTGGCGGATGAGGCAATTTATCTGGAGCGGGAGGTCTGCAAGGAAGCCGGAGGACATCAGGATCAGATAGCGGCATCCTTCGGGGGGTTAAACCGGATTACCTTCAATGCGGATGGATATTATGTGGATCCCGTTATCATTTACCCAATCAGGAAACGAAAGCTGAATGCCAACCTTATGCTGTTCTTCACTGGGTTTGCGAGATATTCCTTTAAGATTCAGACTAATACGGAGAAGAACATCAAGAGCAGAGTACAGGAGCTTCTGGAGATGAAGGCACTGACAGAGGAGGCAGAGCAGATTCTGGTGGATCCGAACCGGGATTTGAATGAGTTCGGACGTCTGTTAGATTACAGCTGGAGCCTGAAGAAGGGACTGAATTCCGAAATCTCAACAGACACGATCGATATGATCTACCGGAGGGCCAAGGAGGCGGGAGCCATCGGCGGCAAGATCCTTGGGGCAGGCGGGGGCGGATTCATTCTGCTGTATGTGGAACTGGATAAGCAGAAGGCGGTTCGGAACGCGCTGGAGGATTTGCTGTATGTTCCCTTCCAGTTCGAGGAAAGAGGAACCACTACGATTTACTATGCTCCCGAGCCTTATATTCCGCAGGGCGAAATCCGGATAATTCAGGATGATGTCTGGTATGATGATTATAACAATCAATGGAAGAAGGTCAGCGGTTAAAGAAAGTCGGCAGATAGGGGGAATGGTTATGCGGGCCATCATTATGTGCGGGGGCAAGGGAACGCGGATTGCGGCAATGGAGGCATCCGTTCCCAAGCCCATGATCAGACTGTGTGGGAAGCCAGTGCTGGAGCATCAGTTAGAATGGCTGAAACGCCAGGGAATCGAAGAAGCGGTGCTGGTCACCGGTCATCTCGGACACGTCATCCGGGACTATTTCGGAGACGGAAGCGGAATCCTGGCGGACTCGGGGGAAGCATCCGGAATCCGTCTGCGGTACTTTGAGGAGAGCGAGCCGCTTGGGACGGCAGGCGCCCTTTATTATTTCAGAGAGGATCAAACGGAGGATTTTCTGCTGATGAACGGTGATTTGATTGTAGATGTGGATCTGCACCGGTTCCTTGACGCTCACCGGCGGTACGGGGGACTGGCTACGATATTGACCCATCCCAACAGCCACCCGTATGACAGCGGAATTGTAGAGACGGACGGGCATGGTCTGGTCACAGGATGGCTCTCGAAGGAGGATGAGCGCGGATGGTATCAGAACAGGGTGAATGCGGGACTTCATCTGATGAGTCCGGGCATTTTTGACGAGCTCCGGGAACGGGGGATGTTCCTTCAGCCAAGGAAGCTGGATCTCGATCGGGATGTCCTGAAGCCTATGATACCGGGGCGCAGGCTGTTCGCCTATGATTCTCCGGAATATGTGAAGGATATGGGAACGCCGGAACGTTACCGGCTGGTTGAGCAGGATATGAACGAGGGGAGAGTCGGAGCAAGGAACCTGTCAAAACCGCAGAAAGCGGTGTTCCTGGATCGGGACGGGACCATCAATGAGTTCCGGGGATTAATCCGGAAAACTGAGGATCTTGTTCTCCTTCCGGGAGTCGGCGCGGCAATCCGGAGACTGAACGAGAGCGGTTATCTGGTGATTGTTGTAACCAATCAGCCCGTGATTGCCAGGGGAGAAGTTACGCCGGAAGAGCTGCGTATGATTCATAACCGGATGGAGACCCTGCTTGGACGGCAGGGCGCTTATGTGGATGCGATCTATTATTGTCCGCATCATCCCCATTCCGGATATGCGGGGGAGATAGCGGAGCTGAAGAAGGACTGTGACTGCAGGAAACCGAAGCCCGGCATGCTTCTGGCAGCCGCAGACGATTATCACATCGATTTAAAGGAATCCTGGATGGTGGGAGACAGTTCCCGTGATATCGAAGCGGGACGGGCGGCCGGATGCCGGAGTGCCGGAGTCGGCGGGTGTACCGGTGGTGATATGACCTGTGCGGATCTGACGGAGTTCACCGACAGACTGCTTGGAACGGAAGGATCGAAGCAATGAAACGAAGAAGAGAGGACACGGAACGGCCTGCAAAGCGGGCAGGGAAAATAAGACTTCTGGATATCGGGATCAGCTGTATGACAGAAGGGCAGCTGATGGAGGAGGTGCTTGCCGGGACAGAAGAGCCCGGACAGGCAAGTCTGATCTTTCTGAATACGGATGTGATGATGAAGGCAGACTCCGATGCATACCTGAAGCAGGTGATCCGAAAGGCAAAATGGGTGGTCGCGGATGGGATGCCTCTGATCTGGATCTCGAAGCTGTACGGCACCCCGCTTCCGGAGAAAATATCCGGCTCTGATTTCGTACCGAAGCTGTGTGAGGAATGTGTCCGGAGAGGGAAGAGTCTGTACTTTGCCGGAGGCGCTCCGGGAGTGGCCAAACGGGCGGCGGCCCGATTAAGGAAGCGCTATCCGGGAATCCGGATTAAAGGATGCTATTCCCCGCCGTACGGATTTGAGAAGCAGCCGGAAGAGGTGGAGAAGATGAACCGGGCCATCCGGGAAGCCGGCCCGGATATTTTGATTGTATGCCTGGGGTGTCCGAAGCAGGAGACTTATATCTTTGAAAATCAGGATCGCTACCAGGTACCAGTCTCGATCTGTGCCGGGGCAACGATAGACTTCCTGGCGGGGCGCGTAAAACGCTGTCCTGCGTGGATGAGCCGGTGCGGTCTCGAGTGGTTCTACCGGTTCCTACAGGAGCCGGGGCGGCTGTTCCGGCGGTATTTTATTGACGATATCCAGATTCTCAGGCTGATCATCCGGTACCGCCCGGGAAGGAGGGGACGATGAGAAGAAAGCTGCGTGTATTAATGTGCTGCTCGGACGTTCAAACC
>CALWGS010000130.1 GCA_944380155.1 uncultured Lachnospiraceae bacterium | reverse complement strand
AGATCCGCTATGATGAGATTAATATTAATAAGATTAAGAAGGCGGATCTGCGGCGCTCGCTTGGTATTGTACTGCAGGATACGCATTTGTTTACCGGCACGGTGATGGAGAATATCCGGTACGGACGTCTGGACGCGACGGATGAGGAGTGTATCGCGGCGGCGAAGCTGGCGAATGCGGACGGGTTCATCCGCAGGCTTCCCGACGGGTACCAGACCAGGCTGACGGGGGACGGCGGCAACTTAAGCCAGGGACAGCGACAGCTTCTTGCCATTGCCCGCGCGGCCGTCGCGGACCCGCCGGTGCTGATTTTGGATGAAGCGACCAGCTCGATCGATACCAGAACCGAAGCGCTGGTTCAGAGGGGCATGGATCAGCTGATGAACGGCAGAACAACCTTTGTCATCGCGCACCGCCTGTCTACGGTCCGCAATTCGGACTGTATCATGGTTCTGGAGCAGGGAAGAATCATCGAGAGAGGTACGCATGATCAGCTCATGGAGCAGAAAGGAAAGTATTACCAGCTCTATACGGGCAACTTTGCCGACGCGTAAGCCCGGAAGCATTCAATTAGTAAAATACATCTTTTCGCAGGAGCGGAAATGCAGTATAATGAGGGGAGAACCTATGATAAGGAGGAGTCATGTTATGAAGATATTGGATACCAAATTTGTGCAGGGCTTCATTAAGATGGCGGATGACGGATACCGCCAGGGGTGGCACGAGAGGAACGGGGGCAACTTATCCTACCGTCTCAGAGCAGAAGAGGCGGAGAGCATTAAGCCGAGAATGAATTTTCGGGATGAGTGGTTCCCGATTGGAACCAGTGTTCCGGGACTGGCGGGGGAATTCTTCCTCGTGACCGGATCCGGCAAGTATTTCCGGAATATTATCGTAGATCCCGAGGTCTGTATCGCGATTATCGAGATTGATGGGACGGGAGAGAATTACCGAATCTGCTGGGGGCTTGTGGAGGGCGGAAAGCCTACGAGCGAGCTGGCGTCCCACCTGATGAATCATGAGGTGAAGAAGGAGGTAACGGGCGGGAATCACCGGGTGATTTATCATGCGCATACCACGAATATTATTGCCCTGACCTATATCCTGCCGCTAGATGATAAGGTCTTCACCAGGGAGCTGTGGGAGATGGCGACGGAGTGCCCGGTTGTCTTTCCGGACGGTGTGGGCGTTGTGGAATGGATGGTTCCCGGCGGACGGGACATCGCAGTGGAGACGAGCCGCCTGATGAGGAAGTATAACGCGGTCATCTGGGCACACCACGGTATGTTCTGCTCGGGCGAGGATTTCGATACGACCTTCGGCCTGATGCACACGATTGAGAAGTCGGCGGAGATTCTGCTTAAGGTCCTGGCGGTATCGCCGACGAAGCGGCAGACGATTACAGCGCAGAACTTCCGGGATCTCGCAGTCGGATTCGGGCTGACGCTTCCGGAGGAGTTTTTGTTCGAGAAGTAAGAGACAGAGGCGGTCGGTGAACGGCCGCCTCTGTTATAGTGCGGGTCTTATCGGGGAGGGAAGGGGAAGGAGGGAACTGTCGTGATCTTTATCACCGGGGACTGCCATGCCCGATATGAACGATTCGGGCAGAAGAATTTTCCGGAGCAGAGAACGATGACCAAGGAGGATTGTGTCATTGTATGCGGCGATTTCGGTTATCTTGGGAGGACGAAGGAGCAGGATTACTGGATTCGGTGGCTGGATGAAAGGCCGTTCACCACGCTTTGGGTGGACGGAAATCATGAGAACTTCGATGCGCTCAAATGTTATGAGACAGCCGACTGGCACGGAGGGAAGGTTCAGTTCATCGGGCGATCCGTGATTCATCTGATGCGCGGACAGATCTATGAGATCGGAGGACGGAAGTGGTTCACCTTCGGCGGGGCACAGAGCCATGATATTGAGGATGGGATCCTGGACCCGACGGATCCGATGTATCAGAGAAAGAAGCAGAGACTGAACCGTATGGGCGGACTCTACCGGACCCGGCATGTGGACTGGTGGGAGGAGGAGATGCCGTCTGAGGAGGAGATGGAGGAGGGACTTGGGAATTTGGAGGCGGCCGGGAACGCGGTGGATTATATCGTAACACACTGCGCGCCGACCGGCATACAGAGCCTTCTCTCTGACGGAGAATACCGGCCGGATCGGCTGACGGACTATTTCGAGAAACTTTCACAGAACGTGCGCTTCCGGAACTGGTTCTTCGGGCATTACCATGACAACCGGGTCATAGAGAAGAGGTTCGCCCTTCTCTATGAGCAGATTGTCAGGATCCTGTGATCGGGGGTTCACTTATGATCCGGCCGGGGACGGGGAACGGCTCCGGGAATGCCGGGATCGGGCTGTGCCGTGCCTTAGCGCATGGTGCGGAGCACTTCCCCGATCTGGCCGAATAATTCGGCATCGGAAGCGGTGGTCTTCAGGTTCGTTACGAAGTCTTTGCCGTCGGGGAGCGTAATCCGGACCTCCACAACGGATCCTTCCGGCAGCCCCCGTTCGGTTACGGTCCGCAGGAAGGAGAAGAATTTGGGATGCGCGGTCTTAAAGCCGGATAAGGCGCTTTTAAGCCGGAGCAGCTGGAATGGGTTCATGGGATGGCCTCCTTGGTATCAATCATAAGGCCAGTATAACGTACCGGCCGCGAATTGGCAACCGGGAATTGCGCGCAGGCATGAAATCTTCCGGAAATGCTTGAAATTACGGGATCCATTTGGTATGATATTTTATAAAGAATTATCCAGATATTTAGAAGGAGGATATGATAATGGTAAACAGATTTGTGTTGAATGAGACTTCCTATCACGGCAAGGGTGCGATTGCAAGGATTGCGGACGAAGCGAAGGCGAGAGGATTTCAGAAGGCGTTCATCTGCTCGGACCCGGATCTGATTAAGTTTCAGGTGACGAAGAAGGTAACGGATGTTCTGGATCACGCGGGACTTGTGTATGAGATCTATTCCGAGATTAAGCCGAATCCCACGATTGAGAATGTCCAGACCGGAGTAGAGGCATTCAGGAAGTCGGGAGCGGATTATATCATTGCGATCGGCGGCGGTTCTTCGATGGATACGGCCAAGGCGATCGGAATCGTGATCAAGAATCCGGAGTTCGCGGATATCAGAAGCCTTGAGGGCACAGCTCCCACGAAGAACAAGTGCGTTCCGATTATCGCGGTTCCCACAACGGCAGGCACGGCAGCCGAGGTGACGATTAACTACGTCATTACGGATGTTCAGAATAACCGCAAGATGGTGTGCGTGGATGTTCATGATATTCCGGTTGTCGCGGTTGTGGATCCGGATATGATGGCAAGCATGCCCAGGGGACTGACTGCCGCAACCGGCATGGATGCCCTGACCCACGCGATTGAGGGCTATATTACGAAGGGAGCCTGGGAGCTGTCGGATATGTTCCATCTCAAGGCAATCGAGATTATCGCAAGGAGTCTTCGCGGCGCGGTGGCGAATACGGACGAGGGGCGCGAGGGAATGGCGCTCGGCCAGTATGTTGCCGGCATGGGCTTCTCGAATGTGGGACTTGGAATTGTTCATTCCATGGCTCATCCGCTCGGTGCTCTGTACGATACGCCCCACGGCGTAGCGAATGCGATTATCCTGCCCACCGTAATGGAGTACAACGCACCCGCGACCGGCGATAAGTATAAGTACATCGCGCAGGCCATGGGAGTTGAGGGCACGGAGAGCATGACGCAGGAGGAATACAGGAAGGCAGCAATCGACGCGGTGAAGAAGATATCCGAGGATGTGGGAATTCCGAAGGATCTCAAGGACATCGTAAAGCCTGAGGATCTTCAGTTCCTTTCCGAGTCTGCCTATGCGGATGCCTGCAGACCCGGCAATCCGAGGGATACCAGCGTAGAAGAGATTAAGGCCCTTTACGAGTCTCTGCTTTAAGAGAGCGGCCCGGACGGACGCGCGCGGAGGGGCTGACAGGACAGGGAGGTATGAGAATGAAGATAAGAAAGTATTTGTCCGTATTACTGGCAATGATTCTTCTGACCGGAATGTTCGGCGGAAGCAGTACTGTGGTATCCGCGTCTGCGGCGTCTGCGGATGAGATTACTGTAACCGTGGACGGAGCTGCGTATGAGGGGTCTCTTGCGATTCTGGACGGGGGCGTGTTCGCGCCGTTCGAGGAGGTCTTTGAGGCGCTTGGAGCAGAGTCTGTCTGGTTCGAGGAGGAAGAGGCCGTTGCCGCGCAGAAAGAGGATGCGCTCATTGTTATGCTGCCCGGGCTGAATTACTTTATTAAAGAGGTGGACGGCGACGGCGGCGTGATCTATTCCATGAATGCGGCTCCCGTGATTGAGGACGGGGAGGTGCTCGTTCCGGTGAAAGCGGCGGCGGAAGCGTTTGATTATCAGGTGGTCTGGGATGAGGATGCGCAGACCATGACCATTTCTTCCGGGCAGTGGCTGACCGGTTCGAATGCACCTACGAACGCGTATATTTATAATGGCGTGATATACTATTCCTTTATTTATGAGCCGTATCTTTACGCGTACGACGGGATTTCGACCCAGACCTACGCGGCGGGAGGCGCGCCGCTTGGAATTGTGGCAAGAGAGAATGACGTCTACTACATCAATCAGGAGAATCAGTGCATCTATGTCATCCATACGGCTGACGGATCGAGAGAGATTGTATTCTCCGAGTTAAGCGAGATTTCTGATTTTTCCATCAGCGGCAATACGATGGTGGTCATCGGCTATGACAGCGAGGAAGTTCAGCTTGTGTACCGGGTGGATCTGACGGACGGAGCCTTTGACATTCTTTATACATGGCCGGATCCGGATGAACTGATTCGGGAGAGCGGAAGCCAGTTCGCCTTGTGGAAGGAGTATCTCTTCGTTGTGGAAGCGATTTCTCCTCTGATAAGCGACGGGGTGTCAACCTGCAAGGTTTTGATGATTGATACGAACACCGGTGAGTCCAGAGAGGCGGTCCATATCGAAGGCACGGTAGCGAGGATCAGCATGACAAGATCCAGATACACCAACCGGTACGGCGGGGTTTCGGTGAAGTTTGATGACAGCAGCGCATGGTTTGCAATCAGACTTACCAGCAGCAACAGTTCCGGGACCAGATCAGAGAGCCATTATGAGTATTACCGGATCGAATTGGAAAGCGGGCTGGCGGAGGCTGTTACGGAGGACGATTATAACAATGCATCGGATCGGACCTCACAGTCGCTGGAAGAGTGGGTTTATGACAGCAATGCCTCTGAAGTATATCGGACCAATACGGAGTCAGATATTACGGAGACCCTCCTGGAAGGAAGTAATTATTACTATATTGCCAATGATGATCGCTGGGTCGTTGTGCTCAGAGCGGAGTCAAAAGGGGGAACGCCAATCGCAGCGGAGGGCTATGAATATGCGCAGCTGTATGTGATGGATCCGGACGGGAATAATCTTCAGATGATTCAGTCCTACGGCGCCTCCCCTTCCTCTTCCTCCGGCAGCGGAAGCTCGGGAGCACTGGAGGCGGAAGCCTGTGAGCTTTGCTCCGGCCAGGGAATGGTTTTCTGTCAGTACTGCGGCGGTACCGGGAGGGGACAGACCATAACGGTTCTTGGGATGCCGACGGCACAGAGCTGCACCTATTGCGGCGGCTCGGACCAGCGCCTGTGTAAGGGCTGCGGCGGTTCCGGCCAGAAATAAAGCAAGAAGAAAGCAAATAAATAAGACGGGGTGTCGGTTCCTCATGGTGTACCGGCACCCCGTTCTATCATTTTATATTTAAATCACGCCCTGGAATACCAGTACAGTCACCACGCAGGTAACCAGGATAGCAGCTGCCAGGATCATCGCCCCGACGCTGATGGTTCTCTTGGCCGTCGTGCCTGCTCCTCTGGATTCCGGGACAAGCCCTGCGGCGCGCAGCGCCTTCACTACAGGCTTATACAGGAAGATGGTAATTGCGGCATTCAGCCCGCCTTTAATCAGGTTGAAGGGCAGGAACGCCGGAAGCAGCATCTCGGCAATCCGCTCACGGGGCTGCCCAAGGTAAATCGGCGTAATCAGGTAGTTCCACAGCAGCATCACCGCCGCCATGACCGCGCAGCCGCTGACCAGTCCGATGATAGCGCCGCGGATGGTACGCATCTTCTTATAGATAAATGACGCGGTGCAGGCAAAGGAGCAGGTTGAGAGAACATTCATCATCATCCCGGTCAACTCGGTATCGCTGACTGTGATCATTTCAATCAGGGAGACAATGAGGGAAATCAGAAATGCCTCTAACGGTCCGTACAGAAATCCTCCGATTGCGATGATCACATCCTTCGGATCATAGGTCAGAAATCCGACCGCGGGGATCAGCGGGAAGCGCCCTATGTACATGACCACATAGGAAATTGCGCACAGCATTGCCATCGTTACCAGTTTCTTAGTTTTTTCGTCCATAATCTGAACCTCCGATATTAAATTGGCACCTGAAAGTCATTGCCTCCAGGTGCCAATACGGTGTATCAAAGATCACAAACGATCATCTTCTACCATGACACGCCTTTTATCATCCAGACTATACTGTCGGTCCCGGAGTTGCACCGGGTCTGCGCCATGCGCTCGCGGACTGTACCGCCGATCGGGAATTGCACCCTGCCCCAAAGGCTGTTCTATTCAAAT
>CALWGS010000129.1 GCA_944380155.1 uncultured Lachnospiraceae bacterium | reverse complement strand
GCTGCATCGGAGACAGGGAATGCGCAGCCGACGGCAGGAAATGCGCTGCCGGAGGAGGATCTGACGGAGCTGATTGACGCCATCATGAAACGGATGCGCCGGGGACAGCATGTGACCAGGATCAGCAGGGATCTGGGATTGGACCAGGAGTTCGTGGAGCAGATGTGCCGGCTGAGCGTTACGCATCCGGGGGTGGATGCGCAGGGGCTGCGGGATAAGCTTGAGGTCAATGCCATTGTAATCCGGTCGTCCAAGAAGAAAAACTGAAATTACTATAAAATAATCGTAATATAAATTGACAAAAGCGTAGTTTTGTGAGAGAATGGAAGGTAACTAATTGTAGGAACGGATGGTGATTGAGAACATGGATGACGATGGCAGTGCGGAGAATACGGCTTTGGTTTCGTTGTCATGTGATTTTATGGGTAGATAAGGTGTAGTCTGGACAGGCGTAAGCCGTGCAGGCTATGCCTTTTTGTGTATAATTTTACAATGATTTGCTGTGAGAAACGGTTGGGGACGGCGCGGCGCGCCGCCGAAAGAAAGGAAAGCTATATGATAGGAGCTATAATTTTACAGGTTGTCTTAATCTTTTTGAACGCGATCTTTGCGAGTGCCGAGATTGCGGTTATCTCCATGGGAGATGTGAAGCTGGAGAAGATGTCGAAGGAAGGAAACAAGAAGGCGAAGAGGCTTCTGAACTTAACGTCCGATCCGGCGAGGTTTTTATCGACGATTCAGGTCGCGATTACGCTGTCCGGATTCTTGGGCAGTGCTTACGCGGCGGAGAACTTTGCGGGCGCTTTGGTGAATCTTGTGTTAAGTACCGGGGTGGATATTCCGGAGTCTGTCTTAAGCAGCATTTTCGTTTTTCTGATTACCCTGCTGCTCGCTTATTTCAGTATTGTATTCGGTGAGCTGGTGCCGAAGCGGATTGCCATGCATAATACCGAAGCGATGGCGCTTGGCCTCTCGGGGCTGTTAACGGTAGTAGCGAAGTTCTTCCGGCCTCTGGTATGGCTGCTGACTGTTTCGGCTAACGGAGTTCTCAAGCTTATGGGAATCAGCCCGCAGCAGGAGGAAGAGGTTACGGAAGAGGATATTCGTATGATGGTGGCTGCCGGTAATGAGAAGGGAACCATCGAAGAGGGCGAGAACGAGATTATTCAGAATGTATTCGAGATGAACGATACTCCTGTGGAAGAGATTTGTACTCACAGAGTGGATGTGGTGCTTCTGGAGATGGAGGACAGCCTGGAGGAATGGGATGCCTGCATCTATGAGACAAGGCATAATTACTATCCGATCTGCGGAGATGACAGCGATGACATTGTAGGTGTCCTGGATGCGAAGGATTACCTGAGGATGAATGAGAGGACGAAGGAGAAGGTACTGAAGGACGCAATCAGAAAGCCGTATTTCGTACTGGAGACAATGAAGGCCGATGTGCTGTTCCGCAAGATGAGAAAGTCTGGCAATTATTTCGCCATTGTTGTGGATGAGTACGGCGGAATGAGAGGAATTGTAACCATGCGTGATCTGGTAGAGCTGCTGGTCGGAGATCTGTATGAGCAGGAAGAGGAGCAGGAGCTCGAGATTGCGAAGCAGAAGGATGATACCTGGATCATCCAGGGCTCGGCTCCTTTGGATGAGGTGGCGGAGGAGCTTGGCGTAGAGCTTCCCGTAGACGATTATGATACATTCAGCGGCTACATATGCGGAGTGCTGGGTGAGGTTCCGGATGACGGAGTCCGTTTCGAGGTAGAGACGCCTGCGCTGAAGATTTCGGTGTCGGATGTTCAGGAGAGAAGGATCAGGGAAGCAATCGTAACGAAGAAGGAGATCAAACAGGAGTCCGAGGAGGACGAGGAAGAAGAGGACTGAGAAGCCTCAGAACGAAAAAACCTAAGAATCATGACAGAATGATTACAACAGCGGATCGGTACGGCACCGGTCCGCTTTCTGCGTTATCAGGACGGCTGAAAGGAACGGATTCGTTCCTGGGGGAGTGAGGAGTAACGCTCCCGACGGGGACACGGTAGTCAAGGCGGTTCCCGTGCCCCCGTCCGGCGTAGTTACTCCTCAAAGAATTGCGCAATCTCACTCAAGGGTTTGCGCTTCGGCATCTGCGGCTCGCTGTCGCTGTAACCGATCGAGATCACGCTGACTACGGATTCGGTATCCGGAATCCCAAAGAGTTCCCTCAACTTCTTCTCGTCCCGGATTCCCATGACCAGGGTTGACAGACCCAGTTCGGTCGCTTTCAAAAGCAGGTTCATGGTCTGTAATCCGCAGTCGTAATATCCCCATCCGTTGCCCAGTTCATTGCTGGGCCGGCCGTCGCGGTCAAAGCCGGAACGGTTAAGGACAATCGTGAGAACAATCAGCACGGGAGCCCCCTGAACGTTCTGCCGGTTAAATTCCGGAAGAGCCTCTGCTGTCTTCGTCAGTGCCTTCGGACCCTGGGCGACATAGTAGCGCGTAACCTGGGAATTTTTCCAGGACGGGGCGCAGGCAGCGGCCTGTATCATCGCTTCGATTTTGTCTTTTTCAACCTCCTGCGCAAGGTAATGCCGTACGCTTCTGCGGGTCGTGATGGCTTCCTGTAATTCCATAATCATGCAGTCCTTTCTATGACGAGAAATATAATGAGAAACATGGTTCCAGAATATCATACCATAAATCCGGCAGACCCGCCAGATTGCATTCGGAATTTGACTTTTGAAGCCCCGCCATCTATAATAGTCCCATATGCGGGATTACAGGAAGGTTCCCAAACAGGAGAAACTTATGCCAAAGGATATGAAGGAAACCATAGCGGAAGCCGCCAGGCGGCTTCTGGCGGAGAAGCATGTGAAGAAGCTGACGGTCAAGGATATCGTGGAGGAGTGTCAGATTACAAGACAGACGTTTTATTATCATTTTGAGGACATCCCTCAGATGCTGAAATGGGCGCTTGAACAGGAAACAAACCGGCTGATGGGGGAGGCCGGGAGGACAAGGAACGGGGAGGAGAGGCTGCGGTATTTCTTTCGGGTCGCGATCAATGCGGCGCCGCAGGTCAGAAAGGGAATGAGGACCGGTTATCAGGAGGAGATCGAACAAATCTTTACACAATATATTTACAGGCTCTTCGAGAGAACCATTGAGGCGGAGAATCTGTATCAGAACTGTACCCGGGCGGAGCTGAGGCTGATCGTCCGTTATCACAGTCAGGCCATTATCGGGCTGATCCGCGAGTGGAGCGAGGAAGATACCGCGAATCTGGATCAAATCGTACATCAGGTATATCGTCTGATGACGGGGGATATCACACCATATTCGTGATGTGGATGGGGCGTGTCAGAGCCCGCGGTGAACCGGCGTGCGGGTACGCAGGCGTTAGGAACCGGAGCAGGGAGGGACTTTACATTTCAATCTCTTTGTCTATACACAAGGAGGAAATTGTCAGTTGCAATCGCGGCGCAAAGGGATAGAATAGAGTATGGGGGAGGCTGTTCGATTCGGGCGCGATCTTTGAGAAGGAGATTCAGGAGACGATGTCCCCCTTGATGAGCTTTTTCCTGACTGTCATTCTGCCGATGCTGATTTTCATTGCGCTGGGGCAGTATATGAGCAAAAAGCTGATGGAGCAGGCCGGAGGGAAGAATTCCATGGCGTTCGGCATGGGCAAAAGCAACGCTAAGATCTACGTCCAGTCAACGGAAGGAATTCATTTCAGCGATGTGGCGGGCGAGGATGAGGCGAAGGAGAGCCTGGCCGAGATTGTGGATTATCTGCATAATCCGGGGAAATACACTGAGGTCGGGGCGTCCATGCCGAAGGGGCTGCTGCTGGTGGGGCCTCCCGGAACAGGTAAGACGATGCTGGCCAAGGCGGTGGCAGGAGAAGCGAATGTCCCGTTCTTCTCCATCTCCGGGTCGGAATTCGTGGAAATGTTCGTCGGTATGGGAGCGTCCAAGGTTCGGGATCTGTTCCGGCAGGCCAAGGAGAAGGCGCCCTGTATCGTGTTCATCGATGAGATTGACGCCATCGGCAAGAAGCGTGACAATCAGCTTGGGGGGAATGACGAGCGGGAGCAGACTCTGAATCAGCTGCTTACGGAAATGGATGGGTTTGAGGGAAATAACGGAGTCATCATCCTGGCGGCGACCAACCGTCCGGGGTCCCTTGATCCGGCTCTGACCCGTCCGGGGCGCTTCGACAGGCGGGTTCCGGTCGAGCTTCCGGATCTGGCGGGACGGGAAGCGATTCTGAAGGTTCATGCCAAGAAAATTAAAGTCGCGCAGGATGTGGATTTCCACACCATAGCCCGTATGGCTTCCGGCGCTTCCGGCGCGGAGCTGGCTAATATTATCAACGAAGCGGCGCTTCGGGCTGTCCGCAACAACCGGACGGTGGTGGAGCAGGCCGATCTGGAGGAGAGTATTGAGGTTGTAATAGCAGGCTATCAGAAGAAGAACGCGGTTCTTTCGGACAGCGAGAAAAAGGTGGTCGCCTACCATGAGATTGGACACGCGCTGGTAGCTGCGATGCAGTCTCATTCCGCTCCGGTGCAGAAGATTACGATTATCCCAAGAACTTCCGGTGCACTGGGATATACCATGCAGGTGGAGCAGGGGGATAAGTACCTTCTGACCAAACAGGAGATCGAGAATAAGATTGCGACCTATACCGGAGGACGCGCAGCGGAAGAGATTGTATTCGGAGAGATTACAACCGGTGCTTCGAATGATATCGAACAGGCAACCAAGCTGGCGCGGGCGATGATCACACGCTACGGCATGAGTGAGGAGTTTGATATGGTGGCGATGGAAACCGTGAATAATCAATATCTGGGCGGCGATACCTCTTTGACCTGCTCTGCTGATACGCAGAAGGAAATCGACGTCAAGGTGGTTGAGCTGGTGAAGACACAGCATGAGAAGGCAAGGCAGATCTTAAGAGAGAACCGAAAGAAGCTGGATGAGCTGGCGCAGTTCCTCTATGAGAAGGAAACGATTACCGGCGAAGAATTATTATGTTGCGCTGATCGTGAATATCCTGGGAATTCTGCTTGGATTTGTTATGATTCTGGATCCCTTTGTTTCGGGACTGTCCATCAGCCTGGCGGTGGGGGGTTATCTGATTCTGACCGGGGCAGAGAGCGTAATCATCGCGTTCAGCAGGCTGGGCGAAAGATAGTAAAGGGAATGGTTTGAATCCCATACGGCAGAGGCATGATGGTACATTCAGACAAAGCATTAGACTTTTTTTGAACAAAGGATTATGATGTATTGCAGGAACTGATAACCAGATTGCGGAATTGGAGGTATTGATAGGATGACAGAGGAAATGAAACAGGATCTTGGCGGCGGTGCCGTATTCGATATCGGAGAGCCTAACACGGCGTATGCACAGTACTTCACGGGAGAATGCTATCTGAAGATGCTGACAACAAAGAGGGTGCCCGTCGGAAATGTGACGTTCGGGAAGGGAACCATTAATAACTGGCATATCCATCATAAGGGCGGCCAGATTCTGCTTGTGACAGGCGGCAGAGGCTGGTATCAGGAATGGGGAAAGCCCGCGCAGGAGCTGCACGCGGGGGATGTCGTGAACATTCCTCCGGAAGTAAAGCATTGGCACGGAGCGGCATGCGACAGCTGGTTTCAGCACCTGGCCATTGAGGTGCC
Source organism: uncultured Lachnospiraceae bacterium (assembly GCA_944380155.1). Classification (GTDB taxonomy): domain Bacteria; phylum Bacillota; class Clostridia; order Lachnospirales; family Lachnospiraceae; genus Caccomorpha. The sequence continues at coordinate 6,554 of CALWGS010000129.1, read as the reverse complement.
GGCAGAGGGTGCGTCCAACGAATGGCTGGAGCCCGTGGATCCGCAGGAGTATGCGAAGTTAAAATAAGGCGAAGAGTCCGGAATTAAGGAACGGGTTGCTGCGGGACGCAGAAAGTCGTGAGGAATGTGTCTGGCAGGATAGAAACGGAGGTATGGATATGGACTTACATAGAACGGATCCTGAATTCATGGAGCGGTTTGAGCATTTCGCTCTGGATGAGGTAGTGAATGAGGAAGGACAGCAGCTGCCGGAGGAGACAAGGTATCTGGCGATTCTGGCAACCCTGATCGGATGCCAGGGCGTGGATGAGTTCCGGGTGATTCTTCCGAAAGCCTTAGACGGGGCGCTGACTCCGGTGATGGTCAAGGAGGTCGTATATCAGGCGGTGGATTACCTTGGGATGGGGCGGATCCTGCCGTTTTTGACTGCGGTGAATGAGATTCTTCAGAGCAGGGGCGTGGCGCTTCCGCTGGAAGGACAGGCTGCGACAACCTTCGAGGATCGGCTGGAGAAGGGAGTTCAGGCTCAGACGGATATCTTTGGAGAGCAGATGAAGGAGGCGTGGAAGAACGGACATATCAACCGCTGGCTGGCGGCGAACTGCTTCGGCGACTATTATACCCGCAGGGGGCTTACGCTGGCGCAGAGAGAGCTGATTACGTTCTGCTTCCTTGCCGCGCAGGGAGGCTGCGAGCCGCAGCTGACCGCGCATGCGAAGGGAAATATGAACCTTGGCAATGACAGGGCCTTCCTGATTCGCGTGGTATCGCAGTGCCTTCCGTATATCGGCTATCCGAGAAGCCTGAATGCGATTCGGTGCGTGGAAGAGGCTGCGAAATAAGGACGGTCTTTCGGGACAGTCTTTCCGATATAGAATTTCTGTAAATTCCCGGTTGACAAAACCGGGAATTTATAGTAGAATTAACTTCGCTGATGAAGGACAGCAGAATAAGAGTATGATATGCGGGTGTAGTTCAATGGTAGAACACTAGCCTTCCAAGCTAGATACGTGGGTTCGATTCCCATCACCCGCTTCTTTTATTGCCGTGTGTCAGCAGATACAGGAACTAAGGTTGGGACGGTCAGAGGGCGCGTCCCTTTTTTATTTTACAGAAAAGGCGGAGCAATGAAACTGATACTGGCGGCACTGAATGCCAAATATATTCATTCCAATCCCGCCATCTACAGCCTGCGGGCCTATGCCGCGGACAGGGATGAAGAGCTTGCGGGGCGGATTGAGCTTGCGGAATATACCATTAATCAGGATCCGGACGGGATGCTGCGGGATTTGTATGAGAGGCATCCGCGCATGATTGGAGTTTCGTGTTATATCTGGAATATTGTGCAGGCGGAGGCGCTGGCAGGGGAGCTTAAGAAGGTGCTTCCGGGTACGGATCTCTGGTTCGGGGGCCCGGAGGTAAGCTTCGATGCCCTAAAGCGGTTAGAACGCCTGCCCTGCCTGACCGGCGTGATGCGCGGAGAAGGGGAGGAGACGTTCTATGAGCTTGCGCGCGCATATGCGGACGCGGAGATGATGGGGGCATACAAAGCCGGGGCGGCGGAATGCGCAGACTGCGGACCGGAGAATGAAAGGGAATATCTGGATCGGCGGTTTGCCCGGATTCGGGGGATTACATGGCGGAGCGGAAAGGGGGAGATTCGGGAAAATGAGGAGAGGGAGCCTCTGGATTTCTCCCATCTGCCGTTCCCGTACCGGGATCTGGGGGAGTTTCAGAACCGAATTGTGTACTATGAGACAAGCCGGGGATGCCCGTATTCCTGCAGCTACTGCCTCTCTTCTGTTGACAAACGGGTGCGCCTGCGGGATCTCGAGCTGGTGAAGCGGGATTTGGACTGCTTTCTTGCGAACAGGACGGCACAGGTGAAGTTCGTGGATCGGACCTTTAACTGTCAGAAGCGGCATGCGATGGAGATCTGGCGCTATCTGAGGGAGCATGATAACGGAGTGACGAATTTTCACTTTGAGATCTCGGCGGATCTTCTGGACGAGGAGGAGCTTGCGCTGCTTGCGGGAATGCGTCCCGGGCTGGTGCAGTTCGAAATCGGCGTGCAGTCCATGAATCCGGATACGCTTGCGGCAATCAGGCGCCGGACGGATCTGCACCGCCTGCATGCGGCAGTGCGGCGGCTTAGGGATGCGGGGAATATTCACCTTCATCTGGATCTGATTGCGGGGCTTCCCTATGAGGATTATGCGTCCTTTCGGGATTCCTTCGCCGGAGTCTATGCGATGCGCCCGCACCAGCTTCAGATTGGATTCTTAAAGCTGCTTGCGGGAACGGCGATGAAAGAAGAGGCCGCAGAATATGGAATTACGGCGCATTCCGGGCCGCCTTATGAGGTGCTGTACACAGGCTGGCTGACCTTTGGGGATATGATTCGGCTCAAGAAGATCGAAGCGGTATTCGAGGCGTATTATAACAGCGGACAATTTTCAGCCTCCATCCGCTATCTGGAGCACCGTTTCGCCAATCCGTTCGATTTGTATGAGGCGCTTGCCGGATTCTGCGAACGGAAGGGATGGTATGAGAGGAACCTTGCAAGGCAGGAGAGGTATCTGTGGCTGAGAGAGTTTGGCAGAGAGCGGATTGGAGAGGGGAATCCGGAGGAAGGGCAGGCATGGGACGAGCTTTTGATGTATGACTTCTGCAGGAGGGAGCGGCCGAAGAGCCGTCTTATCTTTGCCGCCCCGCAGGAGGAGTGGCGGGATGAGATGAAGAGGATCTATGATGCGGGGGAAAAGGGAATGCGGGCGCATACCTGGCTGCATCATTTCTGTTATTCGCCGGAGAACACGGCGCAGAGCGGACGGGCGGTGCGCGCGGAAGCATTCCTGCTGTTTGATTACAGCGCTCGAAATCCGATGGATTACGGAGCCGCGGTGACGCAATATCAGGTCGAAGAGGAGAGAACAGGATGCCAAAGAGAAGAGTAACACAGAAAGAACGAGAGCGGATCACCGAGATCTTAAGACGTCTTGACGAACAGTACGGGACGGAGGTAATGTGTTCGCTGGAATATCAGGCGCCGTGGCAGCTTTTGATTGCTACGATTCTGAGCGCGCAGTGCACGGATGAGAGAGTTAATCTGGTGACGAAGGATCTGTTCCGGAAGTATCCTTCCGTGGAGGCATTCGCGTCTGCCGATCTGGAGGAACTGGAACGGGATATCAGGCCGACCGGATTCTATCATAATAAGGCGAAGAATATTATCGCCTGCTGCAGGGAGCTGTGCGCCAGTTATCATGGGGAGGTGCCCCGGAGCATAGAAGAACTGACCGCGTTAGCCGGAGTGGGGAGAAAGACGGCCAATGTGATCCGCGGAAATGTCTACGGGGATGCGAGCATTGTGGTCGATACTCATGTGAAACGGATCAGCGGGAAGCTGGATCTGACGAAGGAGACAGAGCCGGAGAAAATCGAGCGGGATCTGATGGAGGTGCTTCCCGAGGAGAACTGGATCCGCATTAATATGCAGCTGATTACGCTGGGGAGGGAAATCTGCACGGCAAGAAGCCCGAAATGCGAGCGCTGCTTCCTGGCGGATCTGTGCGCAGGAAAGGACAGAAAGGAGACCGCAAGGAAGAAGGGAGGCAGGAAGCGTGGAAGCAATCAATGATCCGCTGACCTTCACGGCGGTGGATGTCGAGACCACGGGATTATCCCCGGATAAGCACCGCATGATTGAGATTGGAGCCGTAAAATATGAAGGCGGCAGGGAAATTGCCCGGTACGCAAGCTTCATCCGGATCGGCACGTCCGTTCCGGACTCCATTACGGCACTGACCGGGATTGAAGACTGTATGCTGGAGGGAGCCCCTGAGGAAGGGGAAGTGATGCGGGAGTTCCTTGCGTTTGCGGGAGAGGATGTCCTGCTGGGGCATAATCTCAGGTTCGATTACGGATTCCTCAAGACGGCGGCGGTACGCAGCGGGGCAGCGTTCGAGCGGAATGGGATTGATACGCTGGCTCTGTGCCGAAAATTTCACCCGGAGATGGAGAGCAGGAGCCTTGGGGCGATGTGCAGGAGGTACGGGATCGAGACCGGAAGGGCGCACAGGGCATTGGATGACGCGAAGGCCGCAGCCTGCCTGTATCTGAGGCTGTATGAGCACTTCGCGGACGGGACGGATGGATTCGCTCCTGTGCCTCTGTTCTGCCGCGTGAAGAAATCGGAGCCCATGACGGCGAAGCAAAAAAAGTACTTGCTAGATCTGGCGAAGTATCATAGAATAGAGGTTAAACAGCCTTTGGAGATGACAAAAAGCGAGGCATCCAGGCTGATTGATTCGATTATTCTGCAATATGGTAAGATGGGAAGATATTAACTTAGAAAGGTCGTGTAAGCTATGATGAATTTCCGCAGCCGAAAAACACAGAGAGCCTTTGCGGTTGTAATTATTGTGATTCTGGTCGCTTCTATGATTCTGCCGATGCTGGTAAGCGCATTTGTGTAAATGGATCCTGGTATAGATTGAGAATCGATCGATTGGGATTCCCCTTTCGGGAAGACAGAAACGGGGAAGGAAAGCGGAGAAGGGAGGCAGGGATGCGGAACGAGGAGGACAGGATCCGTTATATCATACAGGCCGGGTTTGCCGGAATGGAAGGAAGCCTGCTGTTGTCTGTGCAGCGGCGGGACGAGCTTTTGTCGCGCTGCTCCGAAGAATTCCTGAACGGATGCCTGAGGTTTGAATCCATGCTGTCCGCCGCGCAGGAGAAAGCGATGGAAGAGGCAGCGGGGGCGCGCAGGGTTCTTAAGGTCTGTAAGGGAGGAATCTTTGGCGCGCTCTGGGAGCTTGGGGAAGCGGAGGATTCGGGAATGGATGTCTGGCTCCCTGAGATTTTACTGCGCCAGGAAACGATTGAGATCTGTGAGTATTTTGACATATCCCCGTATCGGCTGCTTTCGGGCGGGTGCGTGCTGATTGCGGCGGACAGGCCGGAGGATCTGATTGAGGAATTAAAACAGCGCCGGATGGTATCGGCCGTAATTGGACGGCTTCGCGCCGGGCGGGATCGCGTGATCCATAACGGGGACGGGATCCGGTATCTGGAGCCGGTAAGGCAGGATGAATATGACAGGATTACGGCCCAGGGAGCGGGGAACCGGAAGGAATAGGAGGAGATTATGCTGAAGGAAAAGATATTAAAGGCTATTGACAAGAACAGCAAGCTGACGCCAAAGGAGCTGGCGATCATGCTTGGTTCTACGGAGGAGGAGGTTGCGCGGCTGATTACGCAGCTGGAGGAAGATACGATTATCTGCGGATACCCCACATTGATTAACTGGGATAAGACACAGGATGAGAGGGTAACAGCCCTGATTGAAGTGAAGGTAACGCCCCAGCGGGGGCAGGGGTTTGACCGGATTGCGGAGCGGATCTATAAGTTTGATGAAGTGGAGTCCGTGTATCTGATGTCCGGAGGCTTTGATCTGACCGTTATTATCGAAGGGAAGAGTATGCGTGAGGTGGCCAGCTTTGTATCCGATAAGCTTGCTCCTATGGAAGCTGTCTTAAGTACGGCAACGCATTTTGTGTTGAAGAAGTATAAGGAGCACGGCCTTCCGCTCGTGCAGGAAAACCAGGAAGAAAGGATGCTGATTACGCCTTGAGAGATCCGATAAGCAAAAAGACAGCGGAGATTAAGCCGTCCGGGATCCGCAAGTTTTTCGATATTGTCAGTGAGATGAAAGATGCGATTTCTTTGGGAGTCGGAGAGCCGGACTTCGATACACCGTGGCACATCAGGGAGGAAGGAATCTACTCGCTTGAGAAGGGACGGACCTTCTATACCTCGAACGCGGGCTTAAAGGACCTGAAGATTGAGATTGCACGTTATTTAAACCGCAGATGCGGCCTTTTCTATGATCCGGATCATGAGATCCTCGTGACGGTGGGAGGAAGCGAGGCGATTGATATCGGGCTGCGCGCCATGCTCGATCCGGGGGATGAGGTACTGATTCCGCAGCCGAGCTATGTCTCCTACCTGCCATGCGTACAGCTGGCGGACGGGGTTCCGGTGATTATTGAGCTGAAGGAAGAGAATGAGTTCAGGCTGACGAAGGAGGAGCTTCTGGCCGCAGTGACGGATAAGACCAAGATTTTGATTTTGCCGTTCCCCAATAATCCGACCGGAGCCGTGATGAGGGAGGAGGATTTGAAGGAGATTGCCGAGGTCGCGGTCTCAAAGGATCTATATGTTATGTCCGATGAGATCTACTCCGAGCTGACATACGGAGGACGGCATGTGTCCATTGCCTCCCTGCCGGGAATGAAGGAGAGGACCATACTGATCAACGGATTCTCCAAATCCTACGCGATGACCGGATGGAGACTTGGCTATGCCGCGGGGCCTGCGGCGATTATCGCCCAGATGATTAAGATTCACCAGTTCGCGATTATGTGCGCGCCGACCACAAGCCAGTACGCGGCCGTTGAAGCGTTGCGAAACGGGGATCCGGATGTGGAGATGATGCGGGACGCGTATGACAAGCGCAGGCGGTTTCTGGTGCATGAGCTGCGGCGGAT
>CALWGS010000128.1 GCA_944380155.1 uncultured Lachnospiraceae bacterium | reverse complement strand
ACAGGAACAGGAGCCGCTGCTCCATAGATGATGATTCATCTATCGGGCAGCGGCTCCTGTTCCTGTCCAAAGAGATACCTGTCCCTTGGAATACTTATCCCCTGTAATTAGTAGCCGAGTTCTTCGCCCACAAGGATTACCTTGATTCTGCCCGGAATCGAGGAGCGTCTGGTGATGACCAGATTGCTGCAGATGCAGTCATTTGTGAGGCAGTTGGTACAGCGTCCGAGGTGAGCACAGGGCGTGTCCTTATTGAGTCTGACGCAGTTCGGAGGGGCAGCCATGTTGCGGACGCGTTCCATTCCGGTGGGAACATCGGACACGATTTTGTTCATGCCGGCAATGATGATCACATTCTTGGGACCTGTGATCAGACAGGCAACCCGGTTGCCGAATCCGTCCATGTTAATGAGCTGGCCGTCCAATGTGATCGCGTTCGAGCTCATGAAGTAGTAATCGGCCGTCACGGTCTTCGCATACAGTTCGGACTTCTCCTCCGGTGTGACGGCGGCCGTGCGATCGTACAGGATGTAATCCGAGTTCTTCAGGGCATCCATCAGGCCGATTTCGCTCAGAGTCATGGATCCGCCCCAGGAGATCGAGCAGCCGGGCGTGAGGAAGCGCTTTGCCGTGGCCAGAGCCTCCTCTCTGTTGTCGCAGTAGTAGCCTTCGATTCCTCGCAGGTTGAACTTCTCAATCAGACCGTCCGCAAGATTCTCATAGTACTGTTTCTTCGGTAACATTCATAATCCCCCTTTCAGAAAGAGAACCGGTTAAAGCAGTGCTTTCTTAATACAGCACACGCCGAGTGCGCCGGGACCTGTGTAGGTTCCGATGGTAATTCCGATCTGGAATACAGGATAGGCAAGCTTTCTGCCTGTCAGCTCTTCGAGCTGGGTTTGTATGATACGCATATCATCTATGGTCGTCGCGTTTGCTACCGCGAAATCATAGTCATCATAGGGATCGCCGGTCTGCTTAAAATACTCGGCTAACATTGGAATCACGGATTCCAGAGCCTTCCTTCTGCCGCGTACCTTGGAATGCGGGATCAGCTCCGCGTCCTTGAGCTGGATCATGGGCTTTAAGTTCAGCATGGTTCCGGCCAGGGAGGTTACCTTTCCGATCCGTCCTCCCTTGGCAAGATATTCCAGCGTATCTACGGTGAACATGATGCGGGAGGTGGGCTTAATCTCTTCAAGACGGGTGATCACCTGATCCATCGAATAACCGGCTTCCTTCATGTAGGCTGCCTGCAGAACCGTAATTCCCTGGCCCGCCGTGGCCTGGATGGTATCCACAATTTCGACGCGGCGATCCGGATATTTTTCATTCAAAATCTGCGCGGCATTCACGGCCGACTGGAAGGAGCCGCTGAATTTCTGAGTCAGGCACAGACAGAGGCAGTCTCTTCCTGATTCGAGTACGGGCGTGAACTGGTTGATATAATCCTGTACGGAAGGAAGGCTGGTCTTGGGAAAGATTCCGCTCTCGCCAAGCTTCTGATAGAAGGCCTCATTGGTAATGTCAATATTCTCTTTGTAGTAATTCTCCTGGTCAAAGGTGACATAAAAGGGAACCAGACGGATCTGGTATTGTTCAATCAGCGCGGCCGGCAGGTCACAGGACGAGTCGCTGAATATCTGGTAATCGTTCATAGTGTCCTCCTAGAGATAGTTGTGCATTTCATTGTTAACCTGTCTTCTATTGTATCGGAACAGGGGATAAGATGCAATACAAACAATCGTGTTTCGTAAGATTTTATTCTTGCAATTTACCGTTCCGGCCGATATAATGATAAGCAATCTCCGGACGGCATGAGGGCTGCGGAGCAGGGGAAGCGTGTGAACAGATCAGATGGAGCATAACATGTCAAAGAACTTATACATATCAGAAAAGCCAAGCGTTGCGCAGGAATTTGCGAAGGCGCTGAAATTGCCGTTTCAAAGAAAGGACGGCTATCTGGAGGCAGAGGGGGCGGTTGTGACCTGGTGCGTGGGGCATCTGGTTGCGATGAGTTATCCCGAGGTCTATGATCCGGCGCTGAAGCGCTGGACGCTTGAGACTCTGCCATTTCTTCCGAAGGAATTTAAGTATGAAGTCATATCGAATGTTGCAAAGCAGTTCCGGATTATAGAAGGGCTTCTGAATCGTCCGGACATCACCCGGATCTATGTCTGTACGGACTCAGGACGGGAGGGAGAATATATCTACCGTCTGGTGGATCAGATGGCGAAGGTACCCGCGGATAAGGATAAGAGGAGGGTCTCGATCGATTGCCAGACCGAGGAGGAGATCTTGAAGGGGATTCGGAATGCGAAGCCCCTTTCCGCGTATGATAACCTGGCGGCATCCGCGTATCTTCGGGCGAAGGAGGATTACCTGATGGGGATTAATTTCTCACGGGTTCTTACCCTGAAGTACAGTCAGGCCATCCGCTCCTTCCTTCGTTCGGATCGAAATGTGGTGGTATCTGTCGGCCGGGTGATGACCTGCGTGCTGGGAATGGCGGTGAGACGGGAGAGGGAGATCCGCGCCTTTGTGAAGACCCCGTTCTACCGGGTCACGGCAGGCTTCCTGGTGTCAGAGGGGAATGAGTTCGAGGGGGAGTTTAAGGCCGTAGAAGGATCCCGGTATTTCCGCTCGCCCCTCCTGTACAAGGAGAACGGATTTCGCGAGCTGTCCGGCGCGATGGGGCTGGTTCAGATGCTGATGGGCCGGGAGCCGGAGTATGTTCCGGGGACGGAGAATAACAAGAAGGTATACCGGGCGGAAACAACAGCACTGCATTCTACGGCGCACAATGTGCCGCTTATGGCGGAGATTGCGGCGATTGAGAGGAAGAAGGAGAATAAGTATCCGCCCCTTCTGTATAATCTGGCCGAGCTGCAGAACGACTGCTCCCGTTTTCTTAAGCTCAGTCCCGATGAGACCCTGAAAATTGCGCAGGAGCTGTATGAGAAGAAGCTCGTTACCTATCCAAGGACGGACGCGAGGGTGCTTTCCTCTGCGGTGGCAAAGGAGATCGACCGGCATCTTCGGGGGCTGTATCATTATAAGCTGGCGGATTACGCAAGGGAAGCGTACGAGTCCCAGTCCTGGAAGCAGATCGCAAAGACGCGCTATGTGAATGATAAGCAGATCACGGATCATTATGCGTTAATCCCGACCGGGCAGGGCCTGGGGGCGCTTGCGGGGATGGATGAAAAGAAGCAGAGGGTCTATGAGTTGATCGTCAGGCGGTTCTTAAGCATCTTCTATCCGCCGGCCGTCTACCAGAAGCTTTCCATCACCATGAAGATTGGAGGGGAATCCTTCTTTGCCGCATTTAAGGTATTGATTGAAGAGGGGTATCTTAAAGTGGCGGGACAGGCCGGGCAGGATGCAGAGAAGTCCTCCGGAAGCCGGAGAGCGAAGAAGGAGAAGAGCGGCGGCACGGGAGAGAAGGAAGAAGGGAAGGAGTCCGAGACGCAGAGCTTCGGGATTGAATTCCTGGAACGGGCGAAGCATCTGAGAAAGGGGATGCGCCTCCCGGTTACGAGATTCGTGATCCGAGAGGGGGAGACTGCGCCGCCCAAGCGCTATAATTCCGGTTCCATGATTCTTGCAATGGAGAACGCGGGACAGCTGATTGAGGATGAGGAGCTGCGCGAACAGATTAAGGGGAGCGGAATCGGAACCAGCGCCACACGGGCCGAGATTTTGAACAAGCTGATCAAGATTTCTTATCTGAATCTGAACAAGAAGACGCAGATCATTACGCCGACCCTGACGGGGGAGATGGTGTATGACGTTGTGGATGCTTCCATCCGGTCTCTTTTGAATCCCGAGCTGACGGCAAGCTGGGAGAAGGGATTGTCCTATGTGGCGGAGGGGAGCATACGCCAGGAGGAATATATGGAGAAACTGAACGGATTCGTCTTCCGTCTGACGAATCGAGTAAAGGACATGAATAATCAGACTGCGCTGAGAAGATGTTTTGAAGAAGCGGCGAAATATTATACAAAGCGGCAGAATACTCCGGAATGAACTTTACATTTTGCGAAAAAATATGTAATATAATATAGAAAAGCGGGAGTCTTGTCCCGGACGGACCGGGAGGAAAGAGACGGGGCTCCTGCGGCAGGAAAATGCCGGGAAGGATCGCAAAGGCGGCAGATGAGAGAGAGGAGAGAGAGTATGGACAGATCCGCATTGAACATGAAGCAGCTATTTGACTATGAGCAGACGCTTGCCGCGCCGCTTCTTGAGCAGTATGAATATCCGTGGGAGGTACTTCCTCATATTGGAGAGTTCATCCTGCAGTTAGGCGCCTCGCTGCCTGAGGAGGATTATGATCATCCGGCCGAGAATGTCTGGATCGCGAAGTCGGCGTCCGTAGCGCCTACAGCATCGATTACCGGGCCCGCCATCATCGGAAAAGGTGCTCAGATTCGCCATTGCGCGTTCATCCGTGGAAATGCTCTGGTCGGCGAGGGCGCTGTGGTCGGCAATTCAACGGAATTAAAGAATGTCATTCTATTTAATAAAGTGCAGGTTCCTCACTATAATTATGTGGGCGATTCGATCTTGGGGTATGCTTCCCATATGGGAGCCGGTTCGATTACCTCGAATGTCAAGTCTGACAAGACGCTGGTGACAATTCGCTTCGGAGAGGAGCGCATTGAAACGGGGCGCAAGAAGGTGGGAGCAGTTCTTGGCGATTACGTGGAGGTCGGCTGCGGCACGGTGCTGAATCCCGGTACGATTGTCGGCAGGAATACCAATATTTATCCGCTTTCCATGGTAAGGGGCTATGTGCCGGCCGGAAGCATCTATAAGAATGCCGGAGAAGTGGCTGGGAAGCGCTGATACAAATTTTTATCAAAAGGGTATGGACTATTTTGGATTTTTATGAGAAAATATAGCTAAGGGTGGGGTTAAGATCACGTTAACCGCACACTGTCCAACCAACAGATGCCGCCTTGGCACGGCGTCTGATTACGTATATCGAAAGGAGTCTCAACATGATTTATTCACACGAGGTAGAAATGATGTGTCCCGTAGCACAGGGTGTAAATCACGGTGCTGCGCCGATCCCCGAGGAAGCAAAGTGGGTACAGTCCAAGGAAGTAAAGGATATTTCCGGTTTAACACACGGAGTGGGCTGGTGCGCACCGCAGCAGGGCGCCTGTAAGCTGACCCTGAACGTGAAGGAGGGTATCATTCAGGAGGCGCTGGTGGAGACGATTGGCTGCTCCGGCATGACTCATTCCGCGGCTATGGCGGCAGAGATCCTTCCGGGCAGAACCGTGTTAGAGGCTTTGAACACAGACCTTGTATGTGACGCGATTAACACCGCTATGAGAGAGTTGTTCCTGCAGATTGCATACGGCAGAACTCAGAGCGCATTCTCTGAAGAAGGACTTCCGATCGGAGCCGGACTTGAGGATCTGGGCAAGGGATTAAGAAGCCAGGTTGGTACCATGTACGGTACGCTGAAGAAAGGTCCTCGTTATCTGGAGATGGCAGAAGGCTATGTAACCGGCATTGCTCTTGATGAGGATGATCAGATTATCGGATATCAGTTCGTGAATCTGGGCAAGATGACCGATTTCATTAAGAAGGGCGATGACCCGAATACCGCTTATGAGAAGTCCAAGGGACAGTATGGACGTGTAGCCGACGCTGTCAAGATCATTGATCCGAGAAAGGAATAATTGAAGGAGGATACATACAATGGCTTTATTTGAATCATATGAGAGAAGAATTGATAAGATTAACGCTGTATTGAACAGCTACGGCATTGCCTCGCTGGAAGAAGCGGAGAAGATCACAAAGGATGCCGGCCTTGATGTGTATAATCAGGTGAAGGGCATTCAGCCCATCTGCTTTGAGAATGCGTGCTGGGCTTATACGGTAGGCGCTGCCATCGCAATCAAGAAGGGCTGTAAGAAGGCTGCGGACGCGGCTGCTGCAATCGGCGAGGGCCTTCAGTCCTTCTGTATTCCGGGTTCTGTTGCGGATCAGAGAAAGGTTGGCTTAGGCCATGGCAACCTTGGCAAGATGCTTCTGGAAGAGTCCACAGAGTGCTTCGCATTCCTGGCAGGCCATGAGTCCTTCGCTGCGGCAGAGGGCGCAATCGGTATCGCAATGTCCGCGAACAAGGTAAGACAGAAGCCGTTAAGAGTTATCCTGAACGGACTCGGCAAGGATGCGGCACAGATCATCTCCCGTATCAACGGCTTTACTTATGTAGAGACCCAGATGGATTATTATACGGGCGAGGTGAAGGAAGTATTCCGCAAGTCCTACAGCAACGGCCCGAGGGCAGCGGTGAACTGCTATGGCGCGAATGATGTAACGGAAGGTGTTGCAATCATGCACAAGGAAGGCGTGGATGTATCCATCACCGGTAACTCCACCAACCCGACCCGTTTCCAGCATCCGGTAGCCGGTACTTATAAGAAGGAGTGCATCGAGCAGGGCAAGAAGTACTTCTCCGTAGCATCCGGCGGCGGCACAGGAAGAACCCTCCATCCCGATAACATGGCAGCAGGTCCTGCTTCCTACGGTATGACGGATACGATGGGACGTATGCATTCCGATGCTCAGTTCGCAGGATCCTCCTCCGTTCCGGCTCATGTTGAGATGATGGGTCTGATCGGTATGGGCAACAACCCGATGGTCGGCGCTACGGTTGCTGTGGCAGTGGCCATTGAGGAAGCGGCGAAGGCTGGGAAGTTCTAATTTTGTATAAGCTTTTGAGGGATCGGAAAGAGGATTTGTGATGCGCTTTAGAAAGTGATTTATTGCAAATATTCATCTGATTTCGTTAAATTGAGTTAGACACATCATTTTGAACAATCTGTTCGTGATGTGTCTAACTTTTTTTGTTTCAGAAGGCAGTCGGATGAAGAAAATAAGGTGAAATGGGGAAGCCAAAGGAGAGGAAAGAAAGTGTAAAGCGACAGATTGATAAATGCTTTACAAACTGATATATTAGAGAATAGGAGGTGATGGATACATGACAGTCGCTAGCGAAGCTGTTTTGAGCAATGAAAAAAATTTTACAGTCTTTCAGGTTGGTAGACATATTATCCGTTTCAAGGCACCATATTCATTGGAATACTATACAAAAGTTAAAGAATGGGATCATGGATATCTTGTTGTAATGGCAAAATATACACATAATGATAAAGAAGAAGAAGAGTACATCGACTTGGTTCCGATTCTGGAAAATTTATATTTTGATTCTAAGGCCTTTTTGGCTCCAATCAAGAAAGTGAGGCTTGCAGATGACAGATGTGAAGAAGGTAGCAGATGAAGCCGATATGATTGTGAATGGGTATGCATTCACGCAGAATAAAGAGGGCTGTCGAGTCCTTAATCTTAACCGCCCGGATAAAGCAACTGTATTTTCAAAAAATGGTGAACTGCTGGAAACCAGTATGGATGATATCGAAATACAGATTGTAAAGTCGTATTTGGAAAAAAATAGAAAATTCATGGAGGAATGGGATGCCGAAGTATTATGAGTTTAAAATAGCGGGATACTATCTGTATTTTACATCCCATTGCATAATTGAATGTATGCACGTTCATGCAAGTGATAGAAAACTAACCGAATCAGGATCGGCGAAATTTTTTGTCCGGGAAGACGGGGACACAGTCCTACAGAACAGGGGCATTATCAATTTGCCCTGATCCATTATATTGGATTTCAGGATAAGGGAGTTCTGCTGGCGGGCGGCTGCGGCGATACCAATGGAGTGCCGCAGATTGACAAAACGCCGCACCTTAAGAGGGCTTATGAATTCGGCAGAACGATTTACGGCTGAAACAAAAGGGCAGATGTACCGCCCTTGATTGCTTTAACTGAGGAGGGCACTATTGTCTGATATTTTATCATTTTGCTCCCTGTTTTGTCCAATCCAGTCAATCAGGCAGGAAGAAACGGTAACAGTGATCAAGGAAAAAATGATCCTGGTTACAGGAATGTAAGTAAGACATAGGATCAATACAATAATGTCAGTTAACAGATAGGAATGAGACAACTTCCAGCGCAGTGTGTGGGAAATGGTCAGCGCAAGCGCGTCATCGCCGCTTCCGGAAGCGCCCTGCCTGACGATGAGCCCGATGCCGATGCCGACAAAAATGCCGCCTGATATCGCGGCAATCAAAGGATGGGATGACAAATCAGGGAGCATAGGCGGGAGTTGTTCCCAGATCTTATAAAAGCCTGATATAAACAGGGTCGCAATGATTGACAGTTTTATGAATTTTATGCCTAAAAACCTGAAAGCCAGTCCGTAGCAGGCGATATCCAGCAGAGGGGTAATATAGGCCGGTGAAATCGGAAGCCAGTGCTCAATCAGGAGCATCAGGCCAATGATGCCGCCTTCCGTTATATTTGTACGCTGATGGATATTGTGGATACCGAAAGAACAGATCATAGCGCCCAGCAGCAGGAGCAGTATTGTTTTCAGTTTGATACCTTCGGCTGCCTTTTTCCAAAGGGTTATCTTGCGGGGTTTCAATTTGAACAGCCTCCTTGATTGTTTTTTGTGTTCCATCATAATCATAAACTGTATTGTAACTATAATGTCAAGGGAGACCGCTATGAAAAATTTATTTTCCATCGGTGAAGTGTCAAAGCAGCAGAATATTTCTCGTCAGGCTCTGATTTTTTATGATAAAATAGGATTGTTTTGCCCTGTTTATACGGATCCTGATAATGGGTACCGCTATTACAGCGCGAATCAGCTGGATTATCTGGACACAATCTGCATTATGAAGAAAATAGGCTTTTCACTGGAAGAAATCAAGGCGCACATGAAAAGCTATACCATTGACAATTCTATCCTTGCCTTGCGAAAACA
Source organism: uncultured Lachnospiraceae bacterium (assembly GCA_944380155.1). Taxonomy (GTDB): domain Bacteria; phylum Bacillota; class Clostridia; order Lachnospirales; family Lachnospiraceae; genus Caccomorpha. The sequence goes on along the minus strand of CALWGS010000128.1, from coordinate 7,554 downwards.
GCTTACTGCAATTGAACGGCAGATCGAAGAACTGCAGATGATAAAAAGTCGTGTGGAACATCGCTGCTCTGAGTTAGAGCATGCGGTATCGATACGGGAAAGCAGTGATGTCGTGACGATTGAAACTGTGAAACAGCAATCTCTTCTGGTACACGAAGTCCGTGCGCCGTATTCTCTGGAACAGGTCAGCATTGCCACAAAGGAGTGCTTCGTTCGCTCTTTCAAGGAAGGACTCCCGATTTTCTTTCAAAGCGGTGCTATCGTGCCTTATGAACGGATTCAGCAGGGAAGATATACGGAGGCCTCTTTTGTATTTTTGCCGATTGAAAAAACAGGTCATATAGACGGGGTGATGGAACTGCCCGCGGGTCGGTGCGTCTGCACCTACCATACAGGCGATTATCGTTCCATCGGCAGTTCTTATGAGCGGATCTTGGAGTATTGCAGAGAAAACAATTTGAATATTCTGTCCGACTCCTATGAATTTGCGATTAATGATTACTTATCGACCGGGAATGAAGAGGAATATATTACAAAAATTTTATTTTATGTATAGAAATTTGGCTGGAACAGGGAGAAAATCACAGGTATGGAAATGGTAGAACAGAATATCAGCGGCGTGAAAGAATCTGTTTCTGTTTCTTTTGACATCCGGTCACAGCGGAGAAGATTCCATGGCAGCGGGGATGGTTGGTATGCTGGCGGGGGATATGATAATGGCTGCCATGCTGGCGGGGGTCGTTTATGTCTTCTATATGTTCCTGGTGTGGCAGAAGGCTTATGATAGGTTCAACTTTAGCTTCAAGAATAAATATGTGCTGGATACGATTCGGCAGATTCCCGGATTTTCTGAGCTTCGTTATCAGTCCCAGAGCGGATTTACCCGTGAGGAGCTGAAGGGGCTGAATCTGCTGCCGGGAGGCATTACTTATTATGCGGCATCGGACGAGCTGCGTGGAAGAGTGGACGGAGCGGGATTTCGGGCCTGCAGCGTGTCGGCGGGCCAAAAGTCTGGACGCCGTTCCCTGCCGGATATTGTCTTTGAGGGGCAGATCATCGGGTTTGAGATATTTGATGACCGGAAGCGAAGCAGCAGTTATGTTCAGGTTATGAATCGGAGCTTCCTTAAGGACATGCATGGAAAGACGGCCCCCTTCTCCATCCAGACGGAGAGCGAGGCATTCAATACCCGCTTTGCTGTCTTTGCCGAGGAGGAACAGAATGCTTTCTATATCCTGACGCCGCAGGTATTGGAGCGGATCAGCGAGTTTGCCGATGCAGCGAAGGGAGAGATTTACCTGGTCTTCTCTCAGTATGAGTTATATGTCGCCTGCAGACAGGCACGCAAACCGTTTGAGGCTTATGTAGATATTCCGGTGGAGGAGCAGAGGCAGAATATTCTGAAAGATACGGCGCTGCTGCGGCAGGCGCGGGGGCTCTTGTTTGATTTATCAATGATAGGAACTTGACAAAATCCCATCATTGATCTACAATAATGATAGGGAAAATTAAAAAAGCTATCACATAGTGCGGGAGATGAGGAATTGCACATAGAGATAAAAGAGATAGAACAGTATCTTTTTACAGTGATGGAAGCTGTTGAGAATAACAGATACCGGATTGATCGGAATCAAAAAAGGAAGGAAAACATTAATCTATTTCTGGATTACGTAATTGATGAATCGAAAGCGAAGGATATCATACTAAGTCTTACAGTGAAGGATTTTTCTCATATCCTGCAGAATGAACATAAGGGATATGAACAGGAGAGGCTTTACGTATTTGGAAAAGATGTGATTCTCCTGGAAAGGAATGGGACAGAGGAGAAGGAGGTTTCCTTGTATATCAAGTTCAACAAGCTGGCTAACAATTTTGTAATTGTGATTTCATTCCATGAACAGAATTATCCGCTTACATATTACTTTAGGTAACGGGAAAAGTAGAGGTGATTGATATGGCAGAGAATAGAAGAAGAGATTTCTGTATTGAGTGCAGGAAGGATAACGAATACTATTTGCAGAGACGAGAGATTGTTAAGATGATCAGGGATAAGGAATATACCTTTGAGATCACCGTGGCCGTGTGCACTGAATGCGGCGGGGAAATGAGTATTCCCGGATTGATTGACAGGAATGTTCAGGAGATCGATAAGCAGTACAGAGACATGGAGGGACTTGTGACAATAGAGGATATCGAAACACTTATGAAACTCTATAAGATTGGGAAGGCTCCATTATCTCTGGCGCTTGGATTTGGGGAAGTTACCATACCCCGATATCTGGAGGGGCAGGTTCCATCTAAAGAGTATTCGGATGTGATAAAAGCTGCCCTGGCGTCTCCGGCATATATGAAGGAACGATTGAGGGAGAACAGGGGAAAGATGACGGACGCAGCCTATCAGAAGGCGTTAGGAGCGGCAGATAGCCTTGAAAGCCTGTTCTCTGTATCGGAGAAGATGCTTAGAGTGATAGCCTGTGTGTTTGAAAGGCTGGAAGAGGTAACTCCGCTGATGCTGCAGAAATTGCTCTATTTTATTCAGGGCATCTATTCTGCATTGTATGGAACCCCTGTATTTATCGAGGATTGCAGGGCGTGGGTTCATGGGCCTGTTTACCCGGAGGTATATGATCTGTTTCGAGATTTCAAATATAATCCCATTGATGATGTAAGATTCGCTTTGCTTAAGGGAGCCGCAGATACGCTGACACAAGAGGAGAAGAAGGTGATTGATCTTGTTGTGAACACATTTGGAATCTATGGTGGGAAAGTACTGGAACAGATTACTCATAACGAGGAACCTTGGAAGAACGCCCGAAGGGGATACAGTGAAGGAATCCCGTCGAATGAGATTCTGTCTAAAGAAAGTATTATGAGATATTATAAGGCTATAAACCGGCGGTATGGGATCGATACGGAGAAAGGCCTGAAGACATATATTTATGACATGCTTGGGAAGGCATCGTGACAAATGGATACAATGACAGGGGAATATCACACTGGGAGGATACATTATGAAAGGAAGTACTGCAATACTGATCACAATAGGAGTCGGATTGGTTCTCATCCTGATATTGAGGTACTTCTTCCGTCCAAGGGAGAAGCGGACGGATTGGCTGAATCGGTTATCTCCCACCTTTCGTTGGCTGAATGCGGCCGGCTCGATTTTGATTGCGGCCAACAAGGGAACCTTCCGGTATCTTGGGGGGATTGCGATTCCGGGCGGAGAGAAGAATTATGTGCCCATGCTGAAGAGGGTTCTTTGGGAGTATTGGGAGATCCAGGGGTATGAGCAGGCGATGGAGGAGATGCGGTATCTGGTGGATACCGGAATGCGGGCGCGGTACGCGCAGGAGATGCGCGGGCTTGAGAGCGTTTATTCCGGATATTCCGAGGAGGAGCTGATTGAGGCGGCCAGGAAGACGAATCCCAACGCGAACGAGGACAGCTATCTGCCCAAGATGCTGCTTGCCTGGCGCCGCTACGGGGAGAATGCCCTGCTTGGCTGGGACGCGGGGCGCTGCTGTCTGGTCGCTCAGTGGTGCTTTGTGTGCGGTTATCTGAGTATGGAGGAGATGCTGGATGTTGCGGTAGATGCGGGGCGTCTGGCCCAGAAGGTCTTTCAGAACTGGGAGGAGATGATGGAGAGCTACCTGCTGGGATCCCAGTTCTGGCAGCATGAGGATGCAAATGATCCCAATTCCATGACGGCCGCGCGGTGGGCCCTCTATCGGGATCTGTGGAGCGGAAAGGGACGTTATCGGGTCATTCCCTACATGGAGGCGCCGTTTGACCTGTCTTTGTCCAAAGAGATCCTGACGGATCAGTATGGGCGGATGCTGGAGCAGCAGGTATTGAATCGAAAAAAGTAACTGACAGAAAAATCCCCCCGACTGTGTTGCCCCACGGTCGGGGGGGATTGTCGATCCATACACCATATGCCCCTTTCTCACATAAAATAACACCAGGAGGTGCAGAGGATTGAAAGATCGATGTGCAAAACTAATTAATGTAAAGAGTCTTGTCACGCTTGTGCTGACGTTTGTTTTTTCTGTACTGGCGGTTCGGGGAGATATTTCGCCGGATCAGTATTTGACGATTTTTACAACGGTGATCGCGTTTTATTTTGGAACGCAGGTTGAGAAGAAGGAGGGGAGTGCAAATGGGAAAGAGTCTGGATGAGTTCTGTGAGTTTCTGAACGGAAGGGTCGGACGCGGACTGTATGTGCTTGGCGGGCAGGGGGAGAGTCTGTATGGGCTGGCGCGGGAGTGGGTTTTGTCCATGGAGGAGCGCTACAGCAGGAATCCGGAGGCGAATACAGTGCGGGTGATGAGACTGCTTGAAGAGAAGCTGCCCCAGGATTTGTATTTTTATGATTGTTCCGGGCTTGGAATGGAGTGGCTGCTGGGGCTTGTCTGGACCGGATAGGGGATTAGGTTTCTCTTGAAGAATGGAGAATGATTCATTATAATGAAAGGGAAGACGGAGTTATCTTTCGTGCATCCGGATCGAGTCGACTTTTTTAGTCGGAATACGACTAAAAATGCATAGTCGAAATGGGACTATACTACAATATAGCCCATAGGAGGCTGAACGGATGAGATACGAAAGGATAAGGGATCTTCGAGAGGACAAGGACATTACACAGGCAGAGATGGCAAAGTATTTATTCATTAAGCAGACGACTTATTCCAAGTACGAGCGGGGGACGATCAATATTCCGGTTGATACGCTGATTCGGCTGGCAGATTATTTTGATGTCAGTCTGGATTACCTGGTCGGACGGACGAATGAGAGGGAGTGGAAGAAGAGAAAGTAGCGGAACAGGAAATGACAGAGCAGAAAGCGGCAGGAAAGAAAGGAACAGAACAGAAAGCAGCAGAACCGGGGCAGCAGCAAAAGAAGCAGCAGAACCGGCTAAAACAGCCGAAAGGCGGGAGAAGAGAGGGGCAACCGTGTGAGATATTATATTTCGGATTTGCATTTTTTTCATGAGGCATTGAATACGAAGATGGACTGCCGGGGGTTTGAGGATACGAAGCAGATGAATGAGCGGATGATAGAGGTCTGGAACCGCAAGGTAAGAAAAAAGGATGAAGTGGTGATTCTGGGGGATCTGTCGCTTGGAGGAACGGAAGAGACGAATGAGGTGCTCGAACGGCTCAAAGGGCGGCTTTTTTTGATTCTTGGCAATCATGATATTCAGGTTGGGAAGCGGGGGTTCCGGCAGGAGAGGTTCGAGTGGATCCGCCCGTATGCCGAGCTGCATGACAACGGCAGGAAGGTGATTCTGTGTCATTATCCGGTGTTCTGCTATAACGGGCAGTACCGCAGGGACAAAGAGGGGAATCCGAAGACCTATATGCTGTACGGGCATGTGCATAATACCCTGGATCAGAGGCTGGTGGATACCTTCTGCCGGATGACCGAGGAGAACGGAGTGCCCTGCCGGATGATCAACTGCTTCTGTATGTATTCGGGTTATGAGCCGCTTACGCTGGATGAATGGATTCAAAACGATAAGGAAAGGGATAAGGGAGATGGATGTGTATGAGGTTCCGGAGATTTACTCCGGATTAAAGAAGAGAGCATTCACGGTGAGTGTGCCGGGCTCTAAGAGTATTACAAACCGGGCGCTTTTGTTTGCCGTGCTCGCGGATGGGGAGAGCGTCCTGAACGGGGCATTGTTCTCCGAGGATTCGAGATATTTCCTGCGGTGTATCCAGGAGATTGGATTTGAGGCGCAGGCAGATGAGGAGACGAAGACGATTCGGGTGAAGGGGCTTGGGGGGAGCATCCCGAAGAAGAATGCCTCTGTCTATGTGGGGAGCGCGGGGACCGCGGCGAGGTTCCTGGCGGCCTTCCTTGGAATGTCCGAGGGGCAGTGGCATATGGACTCTTCGGAGCAGATGCGAAGGCGCCCCATGAAGCCGCTCCTGGATACGCTGACAGAGCTTGGCGCTGAGATTGTCTATGAAGGGGAGGAGGGGCATTTTCCGTTCTTGATTACGGGGCATGGGGTGAGAAAGCAGGAGATCAGCGTGGATATTGAACGCTCCAGCCAGTTCTTAAGCGCCCTGATGATTTCTGCCTGCCTGTCGCGCGGCGGGATGAAACTGACGGCCAGGGGAAAGCACGGAATGGCTTACATTGATATGACGGCCGCAATGATGGAGGAGTTCGGGATCCGCTGTCGCATCTATGAGGAACCGGAGGGGAGAACTTATGAGATTGCCCCGGGGCAGTCCTGCCGTCCGGGAATCTATCAGATTGAGCCGGATGTGTCCGCCGCATCGTATTTCTTTGCAATGGCGGCCCTGCTTGGGATTACCGTGACGGTAAAGGGAGTTTCACTTCCCTGTAAGCAGGGGGATGTGGAGTTCCTGCGGATTCTGGAACGCATGGGCTGCAGGCTCTCACAGAACGCGGAGGGAGCGGTTCTGTCCGGACCCGCGGGAGGGTTATCCGGAATCCGGGCGGATATGCGTGCCTGCTCGGATCAGGCAATTACTCTGGCCGCGATTGCGCCCTACGCGTCCGGACCGGTTACGATCACCGGAATCGGACATATCCGGTATCAGGAGAGCGATCGGATTGCCGCGATGGCGGCCGAGCTTCGCCGGATGGGGATCCGGTGTGAGGAGTACGGAGACGGAATCACCATCTATCCCGGAGAGGTAAAGCCTGCCCTGATCCATACTTATGACGATCACCGGATGGCGATGGGCTTCTCCTTAACCGGCCTGCGCACGCCGGGAATCCGGATTGATCATCCGGAGTGCTGCAGAAAGACGTTTGAGGATTACTTCACGGTCCTGGACGGGGTGGTACGGGAGCTCACACAGGAGCCGCAGAAAATTTAACGGAGCGTGCGGTAATCAAAGTGGATAAGTGGGAATTATGTGGATAAATCTGTTGATAATGTGAATTTTAATTCATGATTCGTGAAGTATTGTGTAATAATATACAAAATGCGTGAAAAAATGTGGATAACTTGTCGTCTGCTGATAAAAAAACGGGAAGTGATTCACAAAAAACCGAACTGGACAATGTGCAGAAAATGGATTATGATAGAAGGCAGGTATTATCTTTGGGCTGTATGGGGCCCGATACATTGTGATAACAGAAACGGAGGATAACGGAATGGAAATTAAAATGGTTACGGATCAGGCATTCAGAAAGTACGGGCGGATTCTGAAGGGGTATGATTTCACGGAGCTGTTTGCCGAGATGGAGAAGACTCCGGTGACGGATTCGGTGGAATACGTTCCGGGCGTGGAGGCGCTTGAGAAACTGTCTGTCTGCAAGGATTTGACAGAGAGTATGTACGGCGGACTGCCGATTCAGATTGGCTACTGCAACGGCAATAATTATTATCTGAATGCGGTGGAGTATCATCGTTCCTCGGAGGTGGATATTCCGGTCGGAAGGGATTTGATCTTATTATTAGGAATGCAGCAGGATATCGAGGATGACTTTACCTATGATACGGGGAAGATTGAGGCGTTTTTGGTACCTGCGGGAACGGCGGTTGAGCTGTATGCGACAACGCTTCA
>CALWGS010000127.1 GCA_944380155.1 uncultured Lachnospiraceae bacterium | reverse complement strand
ATTACGGATGCGTTCCGGGATTCGAAGTATGTTCTGATGGTGAATGCGTCTGGACTTGAGATTCTGGAGGGCGGACGTACTACCATTGAGATTACCCCGCTCCTTGAGACCTCGGAGGATGCGTATTCCAAGACTGGAGAGGAGCTGTCCGTGATTACGAAGGAGGATGGCGATATTGACGGACCGTTCTCCCTCGGATTATACATTACCGAGGAGTATGACGGCGTGGAGACCAGAATGGCAGTCTTCTCATCGCCGACCATGATTCTGGACGGGTATACGGATATGGATACGCTCGGGAATCTGGATCTGTTCCTGAATACCGTGAATACGATTACCGAGCAGGACAATACGCTGTCGATTCGTACCGTAAGCCTTGCGGTTGATACCATTACTCTGACGGCTGCGCAGGTGAATCTGTGGACTGCGATTTACATTGTGATTATACCCGCGGTGATTCTGATTACCGGTATTGTTGTGACGGTTAGAAGGAGGAAGAAGTAATGGCGAAGGGCAAGAAAAAGAATGCCATAACGATTGTCGTGCTGCTTTTGCTGGTTGTCGCTATGGGTGCTGCCTATTTTCTGCTCGTGAACAGGAATGCGGAGGGCAGCGAGGATTCGGACACCGAGGAGGATACCTCGGTTGTCCTGTCGGAGTTCGAGGATGAGGAGATTTCGGAGTTAAGCTTTGACATCGGGACGCTTGCGATGACGCTGGTCTATGATGCGGAGGCCGATACCTGGAGCGATTCGGAGGATCCGGATTTCCCGGTCTACCAGACGAAGGCGAATTCGATGCGCAACGTGCTTGCAGGACTGACCGCCATCCAGATGGTGACGGACGCGCCGGAGGATATTGCGGAGTACGGTCTGGATGACCCGATGATGACCATGACGCTGACGCTGACGGACGGATCGGAGTTCACCGTGTACCTTGGCAGCTCTCTGGTTACGGGAGACGGTTATTATGTGATGGTGGACGGAGATCCGGCGGTCTATGTGGTCAGCAACACCATCTACACGACCTATCATATTGAGCTTGCCGACCTGACGCAGAGGGATGATATGCCGAATCTGACGGCGGAGCAGATCCGCACGCTCCTGGTGGAGTCGGAGGAGTTCGGTAACTTCGAGATGAGCTATGAGTCATACAGCCAATACGATTATTCGGAGAATAATATGTATCCGTGGACGATTTTCCAGCCGTATGGCTCGCCGGTGAGCGGAGATACGACCGAAATCCTTGAGATGCTGGAAAATTACACGACCTTCACCCTGACGGACTGCGTGGATTATAACGCGGAGGATCTGAGCGTGTACGGTCTGGATGAGCCCGCGGGTTCCATTACGATTACTTATGTTCTTGAGGAAGAGGAGACGGAGGAGGACTCTGAAGAAGAGACGGAGACCGAAGAGGTTCTGGAGACCTTCACGCTGTACTTCGGCGATCTCGATGAGGCCGGGGAGTATTACTATGTAAGGCAGGAGGGTTCGACAGCGGTTCACACCATGGCGAAGGCAACGCTTGAGACCAAGGTGGATATCGACGCGTTCTCCCTGGCAGCGAATATGCCGGCGCTGATCTTCATCGAGAACTGCGTGCAGATCGATCTGAATGTTGACGGCGAGACACATGAGATGGTCCTGGAGCATACGGAAGTGACGGATGAGGAGGGCGAGACCTCAACGGAGTCCGTGTTCTACTATGACGGGACCGAGGCGGCGGATGAGAGCGCGTTCCGGAGCTTGTATCAGAACCTGATCAGCTTCTCGGTTAAGACGGCGCTGACGAAGGAATGGGATGAGACGGCTGAGCCTTACATCACCATTGTATTCCATAAGAATACGGAGGAGAGATCCGAGCTTACGGTGGATTTCCTTCCGTATGATGATGATTTCTACGCCGTAAGGGTGAACGGAGCCGCGTACTTTGGCGCGGACGCCAGAGACATCGCGATCATGGCGGAGTCGATTCTAAGTTACGATCCGACGGCTGCGGACGAATAAGAGAAGCGGCGAAGACGACCGGCTTTGCCGTGGAGAAGGATAGCACGGACATTCGGCGTTTCCTGGCCGGAGATTTGGACACGATATCAGGTTTCCAATCTCCGGCTTTTTTAGAATATTTGATTGGCGGGAGCGGACACTATAGATCAGTCTGAAACAAAAGGAGTAGAGCCTATGAAGAAACGAATGCTTGCCTGGTTCGCCGCATTTGCGCTGCTTGCCTGCATACCGGGCTGCACATCCGGCGAAACGGGGGAGACGACAGACGGGGGGCTTACGTCCGGGAGTACGGATCGGAGTCTGGAAGAGACGGAGTCATCCGAGGCTGTGCAGGACGCACAGGAAACAGAGGAGACGGCGGCGGGGAACCGAATCATTGTGGGTAGTATTACGCCGGTTACGGGAGAGATTCCGGGGTATTGGAGCAGCGGGGCGGGAGATGCGTTCGTGAACCGGATGGTCAGCGGATATGCCACGGTGGTATACAATCAGGAGGCAGTGTACCTGGTGGATGATACGGTGGCCGAGGATTATAGCTTCACGGAGAATGAGGACGGTTCGAGAACCTTCACGGTGACTCTCCGAAAGGATCTGTACTGGTCGAACGGAGAGCGGGTGACGGCTTCCGATTATGTAGGAGGCGTTTTGCTGTTCGCAAGCCCGCTTGCGGCGGATTTGGGGGTTCAGTCGGTGCCCGGTGAATATTTTCTGGGATATGAGGAATATCACAGCGGAGACAGTGAGGAATTCGCCGGAGTAAGGCTGCTGTCGGAGAATCAGTTCTCCGTGACCCTGGATCCGGAGTATGTGCCGTATTACTATGAGCTGGCCTGCGTGAGCGTGACGCCGGAGTATATGAAGGGGTGGCTGTCGGAGAATGTCAGCATTGAGGATGACGGGGAGGGCGCGTATTTCTCAGAGGAATTCCATGCGGCAGGCTGTGCCGCGCAGATCCTTACATGGCGCCGGACGATGGATGTATTCTGCGGCCCGTATGTCTGCACGGACTATGACGAAGAGGCGGAGATGTATACCCTGGAGATCAATGAGCGGTATCAGGGGAACTTTGAAGGGCAGATGCCTTCGATTGAAACGATTCTGGTCACAACCGTGCAGGAGGATACGATGCTGTTAGATCTGGGCGCGGGAGAGGTGGATCTTCTGGTTGGAATATCCGACCGGACCCGGATCACGCAGGGCAGCGCCATGGTGAACCGGGGAGAGATTGGCAGCGTCTCATATGACCGCAACGGTTACGGGTATCTCGCGTTCAAATGCGACACGGGACCGACACAGTATCTGGAGGTGCGGCGTGCGGTTGCGTACCTGCTGGATCGGGAGGCCTTTGTGGAAGCGTATGCCGGAGAATACGGAAGCGTGGTGAACGGGCCGTACAGCAACAGCATGTGGATGACTGAGGAGGGGGCACAGGAGCTTGCGCAGCTGAATGCCTATGAATACAGCTATGAGAGCGCGGTGGAGGAGCTGATCGCGGGAGGATGGACACTGACGGCGGACGGAAGTGAATATGCCGGAGAGGGCCTTCGCTATAAGGAGCTTGAGGACGGCTCGCTGATGCCGCTTCGAATCTATTGGGCCTCCACGGGAAATGCGGCGGCGGATCTGCTGGTCAGTCTGCTGGCGGAGAATCCGGACGTGGCAAGGGCCGGGATGGAAATCAGCCGGACCGAGATGACATTCAATGAGATGTACAACACGCATTACCTGGATCCGGAGGAGGATTATTTCGGAATGTTCAATCTGGCAACCAATTTCACCCCGATTTATGATCCGGGAAGCTCATACGCGATTGGACATCCCAACAATACCATGAAAACGGATGATGAGGAGCTGATGAGGCTGGCTTCCGCTATGACAGATGCGGAGCCCGGGGACGATGACGCCTTCCTTGCGGGATGGCTGGCATTCATAAAGGAATGGAACGAATACCTTCCGGCGATCCCGCTGTACACCAGCCGGTGCTATGATTTCTTCAGCGTCAGGCTTGAGAATTATACGGATCTGACAGGGTACTGGGATGCCTCCTATGCCCTGCTCTATGCCAATGCCGCCGGTTATGCCGAATAGGGGCCGGCTCAAAAAACGGGAGCTGCTGTCATACCGGCAGCTCCCTGTTTCTATAAGATTTTGACAAAGTGAAACGGCACCCGGGGGAGCCAGGTGCCGTTTCGATGAGGGGAGTATAAATAATTAATAAGGGGTTATATAGTGTAGTAATTGCTATGCTACAATCACTAGCACGATATTATAATACAACACACCTGAGGAAAATGCAAGCATTTTTTTGAAGTTTTTTTGATTTTTTTTCAATAAAAATTATTATAGAAGGATTTGAAACCTGAAATGCAGCAGCGGATAGGGGGAGGGGGAGTCTGGTTAGAAGAAGAGCCGTAAAATAAATTTTCTACGTATATTATTTGGAAAACGGCCAAGACTAAGGGATGTAGTCATTATTCATTATTACAGGAGGGTTTCATTATGGCGAATAACAAATCGCAGAATTCCTATCAGTCCAATATGGGCAATTCCAATTCTCAGAGCAGCGCGGGGATGCAGAGCTGCACGACCAGGAACAGTACCTCAAAGAATACGTCCAGTCAGAACAGCTCCCGGAACTCTGCTTCCAAGAACACATCCGGCCAGAACAGCTCCAGAAATGCCTATGAGGACAACGGCCAGGATTACTAACGGCTGATTTCCAAGCTCCGAGTGGAGGGTTTTTCTCCACTCGGAGCTTTTTTCCTGATATGAAGGCGGCGGCCCGCACGGGACGGGCCCGCGCGGAATACTCTATAGAATGGGGGAGAGGGTCATCTGCCGCGGCGTAAGCCAGAGAAGGGGGGGATACGAAGAGATGGCATTTGAATCCATTCGTCCGGGCGACACGGCCCGGTACGCGGGAAGAAGGGGATGCCTGCTCATAGATTTGCGCCCCAAAACGGAGTACCTTGCGGGGCATATTCCGGGAGCAATCTCAATCCCGTATGAGGAACTGGAGAAACATAAGAAGGCGCTTGTGCCGTATGTGTTGGTTCTCTACTGTGACAGGGGGAATCTCAGTCTCCTTGCTGCAAGAGATCTGGACCAGGAGGGGTACCGGGTAGTGAATGTGGCCGGAGGAATCCGCGGGTACCGCGGGGGATTGGAGCAAAGTATGCCCTGGCAGGCTGAGGCACGCCATGGCACGCCAGAGACTGCCAAGCCACGCCAGGGTTCAGGGTCTGCCAGGGCACACCAAGGCACGCCAGGGCCTGGCGTACCTAGGCAGGCGGAATGCCCGCAATTCTTCTTGACGGAACCGGGAAAGGGCTTTACAATACATTCATAATGATACCGAATGGAGGAACGAATGAGCCAGTATGAATTGATTGCCCCCTGCCATTTTGGAATGGAGGCAGTACTGAAGAAGGAAATACAGGATTTGGGATATCAGATTGTGAAGACGGAGGATGGAAAGGTGACGTTCACCGGCGATAAGGACGCCTTTGTCCGGGCCAATCTGTTTCTCCGCACCGCCGAGAGGGTGCTGTGGAAGGTTGGGTCCTTCCGGGCCGAGACTTTTGACGAGCTCTTCGAGGGAACGAAGAAGCTGCCGTGGGAGGAGTATCTGTCTCCGGATGCGAAGTTCTGGGTGGCGAAAGCGACCTCGATCCGGAGCAAGCTCTTCTCCGGATCGGATATTCAGTCCATTGTGAAGAAAGCGATTGTAGAACGGCTGAAGTTCAAGTATCGCATGGAGTGGTTCCCGGAGACGGGGAGTGAATTCCCGCTCCGGGTATCCCTGTTAAAGGATGAGGTGACGATCGGGATCGATACCTCGGGCGAATCCCTCCATAAGAGGGGATACCGGAAGCTGACAAGCAAGGCTCCGCTGACCGAGACGCTGGCGGCGGCGATTATCATGCTGACGCCGTGGAACAAGGATCGCCTGCTTGTGGATCCGTTCTGCGGATCCGGAACTATCCCGATTGAGGCGGCCATGATTGGGGCCAATATCGCGCCCGGACTGAACCGCTCCTTCACGGCGAAGAGCTGGAGTGATATTCTGCCCGCGAAGCTCTGGAGTGAAGCCGAGGAGGAGGCAAGGGAAGGAATCCGCCGCGACATCGAGATGAATATCCAGGGATATGACATGGACAAGGACATCGTGGCGGCGGCCAGAAGGAATGCAAAGCTTGCCGGAGTGGATCAGTGGATTCATTTCCAGCAGAGAGAGCTGAAGGATCTGCAGAGCAGTAAGAAGTACGGATTCATTATTACGAATCCCCCCTACGGGGAGCGGCTGGAGGATAAGGCGGCGATGCCGCTGCTGTACCGTCAGATCGGACAGGCGTTCTCAGCGCTCGATTCCTGGTCACTCTATCTGCTGTCCGGCTATGAGGAGGCGGAGCGCTACATCGGCCGCAAGGCGGACAGGAACCGCAAGATCTACAACGGAATGCTGCGGACCTATCTGTATCAGTTCCTGGGGCCTAAACCGCCCAGGCCGCGATATCCCTCATAATATCCTCTCTGCCTCGCTCATTTAACAGTTCGTGGCGGCAGCCGGGATAGAGCTTGAGCGTGACATGGGTGAATCCGAGATTTTTATAGGCGTGGTACAGCGCCCTGACCTGGCGTCCGCATCCGCCAACCGGGTCAAAGGCCCCGCTGATCAGAAGGATGGGAAGATCTTTGTCCATCCGCTTCATCAGCCGGCGGCTTCCCGCCGTCAGGGTCAGGCGGATGAGATCCCGGTAGAATGAAGCGGTGCATAAGAATCCGCAAAAAGGATCGGCGTTGTATTCGCTCACCACGGCTTCTTCTCTTGAGAGCCAGTCCATGGAGCTTCGGGTACAGATGCGCCGGTACTCTCCGCCGGAGAACAGCAGCCGATCCATCAGCGCGCTGCGGTGCCTGGGACCCTTCAGGGCACAGACGGCGCAGGCAATCAGATATCCGGCCAGACTTACGGGCGCGGGCGGCATGGTGGTGCCGCAGAGAATGGCGCGGTCCACATCATGATAGTGAATCAGGACATTTCGGGCAATCAGGGACCCCATGCTGTGCCCGAAGAGAATGAGGGAGCTGCCCCGGTTGTGGGAGCGGACATACTTTAAAATCCGGATTGCGTCGGCGGTGACCAGGCGATCTCCGTCCTTCGGCGCGAAATAGCCAAGCTCTTCGGCCGGCCGGTCCATGCCATGCCCCCTGTGGTCGTACAGGTATACATCATAGCCCTGCGAGTTCAGAAACTTTGCGAAGGGCCGGTACCGTTCGTGATGCTCGGCCATGCCGTGCAGAACGACGACGCTGCCTGCTGCACGCTCAGATTCTGTCCGGTACGGATACAGGAGCGTCGTGTGATGGTTCTTCTGAGGAATTGAAATGGGTTCAGGCTGAATACAGGTCATGCTGTGTTCCCTCCTTTTGTCAGATTATGGCCAGATTACAGGGTATCATTCCTGAAATGCGTATCATTCCTGATAGGATGATTATACCGGATCACCGCGGGAAAAGCAATTTGTAAAAAAACATATTGAGTCTTGCATGGTTCCATAGTATACTAAGCATAGTGAGGAATGGAGATTTCAGAAACGAAGGAATCGAGGAAATAAGGAACGATGAATAAGATAATCTTTGCAACCGGGAATGAAGGGAAAATGAAAGAGATCCGTGCGATTATGGCGGACTGCGGATATCAGATTGTGTCGCTGAAGGAAGAGGGCCTGTCGCCGGATATTGTGGAGGATGGCAGCAGCTTCGAGGAAAACGCGGTGATTAAGGCCAGGAAGGTGATGGAGCTGACCGGAGAAATCGCCATGGCAGATGATTCGGGGCTGGAGGTGGATTATCTGGATAAGGCTCCGGGAATCTATTCGGCCAGATTCTTAGGAGAGGATACCCCGTACGACATCAAGAATCAGTACATTCTGGATCAGCTTGAAGGGGTGCCGGATGCTGCCAGAAGCGCCCGCTTTGTCTGCGCCATCGCGTGCGCGTTCCCGGACGGGAGGATTCTGACGACACGGGGAACCATAGAGGGACAGATTGGATATACCATTGCCGGAGAAAATGGCTTCGGGTACGATCCGATTTTCTATCTGCCGGAGTACGGCATGACGACGGCGCAGCTGACGCCGGAGCAGAAGAACCGGATCAGCCACCGAGGACGGGCACTGGAGGCAATGAAGAAGCTGTTATAGGGGGAATGGGTATGAAGATATTGATTGTAAGCGATTCCCACGGAAGATGCTATTATCTGGATCGGGCAATCAGGCGCGTGAAGCCGATCGATATGCTGATTCATCTGGGAGATTTGGAAGGCGATGAGGATTATATCCGGGAGATGGCAGACTGCCCGGTGGAGCTGATCTCCGGGAATAACGACTTCTTCTCGCGGATTGAGCGGGAGAAGGTGATTACAATCGGAACGTACACCGTATTCCTGACTCACGGGCACCGCTACGGAGTGAATTACGGAACCGAGATGATTAAGGAAGCCGCTGTCATGCGCGGAGCGGACATTGTGATGTTCGGACACACCCACCGGCCCCTGATTGATTTGAGCGGAAGCGTCTGGGCGGTGAACCCGGGAAGCATCTCACAGCCGAGACAGGAGAACCACCTGCCCTCCTTCCTGATTATGGATATCGATTCGAAGGGGGAGGCGCATTTTACCCTGAACTATGAATCGGACACAACACAATAACAGATACAAAAGCTGCCGGACGCAGGACTTTCGACACGCAGCCGAAAATTCGATCAAAATGAAAAAAAAACGGTTGACATTTTTCTGCTCCTATTATATAATATGTCTTGCGTCGGGCGGCAGTCACCAAAACAGCCAGTCAGCGGTACAATCGGGGTGTGGCTCAGTTTGGCTAGAGTGCTTGATTTGGGATCAAGAGGTCGCAGGTTCAAGTCCTGTCACCCCGATCGATATGAGAATATGCGGGTGTAGTTCAATGGTAGAACACTAGCCTTCCAAGCTAGATACGTGGGTTCGATTCCCATCACCCGCTTTGATGATTCAGTTATGACGTTGTCAGGGATTGGGTTGTCATGTGTGCTAGTAGCTCAGTTGGATAGAGCAACGGCCTTCTAAGCCGTGTGTCGGGGGTTCGAATCCCTTCTGGCACGTTAACTTTGGAGCAAGCTTCGAGGTGCAATTGGATATGGTGGGTATAGCGCAGCTGGTTAGCGCGTCAGATTGTGGCTCTGAAGGCCCAGGGTTCGAATCCCTGTACCCACCTTGCGGAAGAATCCTGATTCTCAGGGTTCTTTTTTAACAGGCGGCAAAGCAGAGAGTGCGCGGCCGCTTCTATCTTCATTGGGTCATCGCCAAGCGGTAAGGCACAGGACTTTGACTCCTGCATCACGCTGGTTCGAATCCAGCTGGCCCAGTTT
>CALWGS010000126.1 GCA_944380155.1 uncultured Lachnospiraceae bacterium | reverse complement strand
TCCTGCTTTTTTTCGTAGCAGTGCCCCTCTTTCTCAGCCGAGAATCACGGACAGCAGCTGATCCGGGGTGTCGCATACATAATCCGCGCCAAGCTCTCTTAGAAGCTCCCCGTCCCGGAATCCCCAGGTTACGCCAATACAGGGAATTCCTGCGTTGCGGGCTGTTTCAATATCCACTTCGGAATCGCCGATATAGACGCTTGTCCCGCGTTCGGCCCCAAGCTCTTCCATTGCCTTGAATACACTGTCGGGAGCCGGTTTCTTCGCTGTCAGAGGGGATTCCCCGATTGCCGTATCATACAGCCCGTCAAAGTAATCTGCGCACAGAGCCTTCACAGCTGCGTCAAACTTATTCGATACCACTCCGATGCGGCAGCCGTGTTCCTTCAGCTGCTTCATGACTTCAGGAATTCCGTCATAGGGTCCGGTATGATCCGTCAAATGAACGCTGTAATGAGAGCGGAAGGTCGTCAGGCAGCGCTGCATCTCCTCGTCAGAGATATTATCCGGGACGGCCCGTTCAATTAATTTCGCGACTCCGTTGCCGACAAACCGGCGGACCTCATCCAGAGAGCGCGCGGGAAATCCGGAGTCTTTAAGCGCGTAATTCGTGCTGTACCACAGATCCTCGAGGGTGTTCAGTAAGGTTCCGTCCAAATCAAAGATTGCCGTTTGAAAATGACAGGTATGTGAATTCATGTAATCGGCTCCTTTCTTCCATCATTCCGGTCAGAACATCTGCCGCGCCTTCATTATATCGGACAAAATCCCGGAGTGCAAGGATAAAATCTTCCGGATCCATCTTAAACTTTGAAAAAGTTCTTTTCATCTTCCGAGAATTTGTTTATAATGAAACAAGACGTAAATACATGATTAGGAGGTTCAGAGAATGAAAACGGACATTCAGATTGCTCAGGAAGCAAGTATGAAGCATATCAGGGAAGTTGCGGAGTGTCTTGATATTCGGGAAGAGGAGCTGGATTATTACGGAAAGTATAAGGCGAAGCTGACGGAGGAGCTGTACGAGAGGGTGCAGGGGAATCCGGACGGGAAGCTGGTTCTGGTCACAGCCATTAATCCGACCCCCGCGGGAGAAGGCAAGACGACGACTACAGTCGGACTCGGACAGGCATTCGGGAAAATGGGGGTGAAATCCGTAATTGCCCTCAGAGAGCCGTCGCTTGGGCCGTGCTTTGGCTTAAAGGGCGGAGCAGCCGGCGGGGGATATGCCCAGGTTGTGCCGATGGAGGATTTGAACCTTCACTTTACAGGGGATTTTCACGCGATTACATCGGCGAATAATCTCCTTGCGGCGATGCTTGATAATCATCTTCAGCAGGGGAACGCGCTTGGAATCGATCCGAAGCAGATCGTATGGAAGCGCTGCGAGGATATGAATGATCGGGTGCTCCGCAATATCGTGGTCGGGCTTGGAAGGAAAGCGGACGGTGTAACGAGGGAAGATCATTTTATTATTACAGTGGCATCCGAGATTATGGCGATCCTGTGCCTGGCATCCGATATGAAGGATCTGAAGGAGCGCCTCGGAAGAATCATCGTGGCGTATACCTGGGACGGAACCCCGGTTACGGCAAAGCAGTTGAATGCGGTCGGTGCCATGGCGGCTCTGCTGAAGGATGCGATTCGTCCGAATCTGGTTCAGACGCTTGAGCACACGCCGGCCATTGTACACGGCGGGCCGTTCGCGAATATTGCACACGGCTGCAACAGTATGAGAGCAACCAGGATGGCGCTTAAGCTCGCGGATGTCGTTGTAACGGAGGCCGGATTCGGCGCGGATCTGGGCGCAGAGAAGTTCTTCGACATTAAGTGCCGGATGGCAGGATTGAAGCCGGATGCGGTTGTTCTGGTCGCGACGGTGCGTGCGCTGAAGTATAATGGCGGGGTTGCCAAGGAAGATCTGGGGGCGGAGAATCTTGACGCGCTGAAGGCAGGAATCGTGAATCTTGAGAAGCATATCGAGAATATTCAGAAGTTCCAGGTTCCGGTTGTCGTAACGCTGAACCGCTTTGTCAGCGATACGGACGCGGAGCTTGCTTATGTGAAGGGATTCTGTGAGGAGAGAGGCTGTGAGTTCGCAATCTCCGAGGTATGGGAGAAGGGCGGAGAAGGCGGCATTGAGCTCGCAGGCAAGGTGCTTGATACGCTGGCTCACAAGGAGAGTCATTTCATCCCGTTGTATGAGAACGAACTTTCTCTGAAGGAGAAGATCGAGAAGATCGCAAAGGAAATCTACGGAGCCGCCGGTGTGTCATATGAACCTGCGGCCGAAGCCGCAATCAAGAAGCTGACCGGACTGGGGTTCGCGGATATGCCGGTCTGCATGGCTAAGACACAGTATTCGTTATCGGATGATCCGAAGAAGATTGGGCGCCCCGAGAATTTTACCTTACATATTCGTGAGGTCTATGTCAGTGCGGGAGCCGGATTTATTGTAGCAATCACAGGATCGATTATGACCATGCCGGGCCTTCCGAAGGTTCCGGCGGCGGAAAGAATTGACGTGGATGATAATGGCGTGATTACGGGATTGTTCTAAGCGAAGCGCCGGATTGCCGCAGTATCTGTGCATAAAGAGGCGCGGCCGCGCCGGATGACAGAAATAAGTTAGAAATGGAGAGAGAAGATGATTAAATTATATGAGAACGGTGTCTTTATCAGGAACGGACGTGAAATTATTGAAGATGACGGGGCGGCGTCCTCAAAGGGGGTTGCCGTAACGAAGGAAGAAGCCGCGAAGAATACAATGGCTTACGGAATTCTGGCTGCCCATAATATCTCGGATGATATGGAGCAGCTTAAGATTCGATTTGATAAGCTGGCCTCCCACGACATTACCTTCGTTGGGATTATTCAGACGGCAAGGGCATCGGGACTTGAGAAATTCCCGGTTCCCTATGTGCTGACAAACTGCCATAACAGCCTGTGTGCGGTGGGCGGAACCATTAACGAGGACGATCATATGTTCGGCTTGTCCTGTGCGAAGAAATACGGCGGAATCTATGTTCCCCCTCATCAGGCAGTCATTCACCAGTTCGCCCGCGAAATGCTTGCGGAGGGCGGAGCCATGATTCTCGGTTCAGACAGCCATACCCGCTACGGCGCCCTTGGTACCATGGCGGTGGGAGAGGGCGGACCGGAGCTTGTGAAGCAGCTCCTCAATAAGACTTACGATATCAAGATGCCCGAGGTAGTCGGAATCTATCTGACGGGGACGCCCAGACACGGCGTCGGACCGCAGGATATTGCGCTTGCGATTATCGGAGCCGTATTTGCGAACGGTTATGTCAATAACAAGGTGATGGAGTTCATCGGGGACGGCATCGCGAACTTGAGTGTAGATTACCGCATCGGTATTGACGTTATGACCACGGAGACGACCTGTCTGTCCTCTATCTGGGTCACAGATGATTCGGTCAGGGAGTTTTATGAGATTCACGGAAGGGAAAGCGCTTATCGGGAGCTTGCTCCGAAGGAGGTTGCGTATTATGACGGACTGGTCTATGTGGATTTGTCCGAGATCAAGCCGATGATTGCCATGCCGTTCCACCCGAGCAATGTCTACACCATTGACGAGCTGAACGCGAATCTCTATGATATCCTGGATGAGGTAGAGAAGAAGGCGCTCGTCAGTCTGGGCGGCAAGGTATCCTATACCCTGAAGGATAAGATCAGGGACGGCAGGCTGTATGTAGAGCAGGGCGTCATTGCCGGCTGCGCGGGCGGCGGCTTTGAGAATATCTGTGATGCCGCGGATATTCTGAACGGAAAGTATATCGGGGCGGATGAATTCTCATTGAGCGTCTATCCGGCCAGCCAGCCCGTCTTCATGGAGCTTGTGAAGAATGGTACGGTCGCGAAGCTGATGGAGACCGGAGCCACGATTCGGACGGCATTCTGCGGACCGTGCTTTGGCGCGGGAGATGTGCCTGCGAACAAGGGGCTCAGTATCCGCCATTCCACGAGGAACTTCCCGAACAGAGAGGGCTCTAAGATTACGAACGGGCAGATTGCTTCCGTTGCCCTGATGGATGCGAGATCCATAGCGGCAACTGCGGCGAACCGCGGCTGCCTGACGTCTGCCGAATACTTTGATGCGGAGTTTACGAAGCCGAAGTATTTCTTTGACTCCAATATCTACGCGAACCGGGTCTATAACGGATGGGGCAAGGCGGATCCGGCGGTGGAGATTAAGTTCGGACCCGGTATTGTGGACTGGCCGAAGATGACGGCACTGACCGATGATTTACTGCTCAAGGTCGTATCGGTCATTCACGATCCGGTTACGACAACGGACGAGCTGATTCCTTCGGGCGAAACCTCATCCTACCGCTCCAATCCGCTGGGGCTGGCGCAGTTCGCACTGTCCAGAAAGGATCCGGCCTATGTCGGAAGGGCGAAGGAAGTGCAGCTTGCCGAGACAGCAAGACTTACGGCGGAGTCCGAGGAGGATATCTA
>CALWGS010000125.1 GCA_944380155.1 uncultured Lachnospiraceae bacterium | reverse complement strand
ATAATAACCTTGCTTATGCAGTGTCCGAATATGTTGGCGGCACGATGGAGAATTTCGTGGATATGATGAACGAAAGGGCCGCGGAACTTGGATGTCTGGGAACGCATTTTGCCAATCCTCACGGACTTCATGAGGATGATCATTACACAACTGCCTACGATATGGCACTGATTGCCAAGGCCGCAATCGCGGATCCTGTGTTCCGAACCATTACGGGAACCAGGACCCATACTATCCCGGCGACCAATAAGAACGTGGCAAGGCCGATTGCCAATCATCACCGCTTTATCCGCAAGACACTGAACTACGATGGATGTATCGGAGGCAAGACCGGTTATACCGATATAGCCAGAACGACTCTGGTTACCTATGCTCAGCGTGGCGATCTGACTCTAATCTGCGTCGTAATGCGCTGCGACACCGGCGATCTGGCATATGCCGATACTACAAAGCTGCTTGACTACGGATTCAATAACTATACCTCCTACCGCATTGACGATACGGCGGAGGAGAGCACAGATGCTGCCCCGTCTCTGTTCCTGGAAGGCAGCAATGTGGACAGTGAATCGTATTCGCCGTTCCGCATCAGCGAGAGTACGGTAACGCTTCCCAACAGCGCCCTGTTCTCTGATGCCGAACGCACCATTGTCTATACCCCCTTGACGACGTTCAGCCGGGGTGACAATGTCATCGGGAAGGTCTACTATACGTATGGAGGCAAGTATGTCGGCTTTGCGGATATTATTTTCAATAACGTGAGAATGCCCTCCCTGATTGACGATGCCCTGGCAGTTTCCCTGCGGGAACAGCTGACTCCCGCCGCCGAGCCGGAAGAGGATTCCTCAGAGCCTGTCGATCTTCGCCCGATTATCATCGGTGTGATTGTCGGAATCGCGGTTCTGTTAGTCGGACTTTACCTCATCTTTGTAGAATATCCTCACCGCAAAAAGAGGAAGGCATATATGGAACGCCGGAGGCAGCGGATGGAGACCTACCGCCGGGATGCCGAGCTGGAGGATCTGTAATCAGACCGCGCTTTACAATGGTCTGTACCCTGTGATACAATCAAAACACGCACCCGGCAGGACGCCCGTGCCTGCGCCGGGAATCCCGAAGCGCCGCGAACCTGCGGCGCTTTGCAATCGAAATGGAGGAGATTATGGATAATCGTTTGAATCTTTATAATACCCTGTCCAGGAAAGTGGAGCCCTTCATCCCCCGTGAGGACGGCAAGGTCAGGATGTATACCTGCGGTCCTACAGTGTATCATTATGCCCACATCGGCAATCTGCGCACCTACATCATGGAAGATATTCTTGAGAAGTTCCTGCGCTATCTCGGCTATGATGTCACGCGTGTGATGAATATCACGGATGTGGGACATCTTACAAGCGACGGAGATACCGGAGAGGACAAGATGCTCAAGGGCGCGAAGCGGGAACACAAGACCGTTCTGGATCTGGCGCGCTTCTATACGGACGCATTCTTTGAAGACTGCAGAAAGCTGAATATCAAGACGCCCGACATCGTAGAACCCGCGACGAACTGCATTGATGAATTTATCCACATGATTACGGTTCTCATTGAGAAGGGCTATGCCTACCTTGCAGGAGGGAATGTCTATTTCGATACCTCAAAACTGAAGGATTATTATGTCTTAAGCAGCCAGAACGAAGAGGATCTTGCGGTCGGCGTGCGCGAGGGTGTGGAAGAGGATGAGAATAAACGCAACAAGACCGACTTTGTCCTGTGGTTCACGAAGTCCAAGTTCGAGGATCAGGAGCTGAAATGGGACAGTCCGTGGGGCGTCGGCTATCCCGGCTGGCATATTGAATGCTCCTGCATCAGCATGAAGCACCTTGGGGAATATCTGGACATCCACTGCGGCGGCATTGACAACGTATTTCCGCACCATACCAATGAGATCGCGCAGAGCGAATCCTATCTCGGCCACAAGTGGTGCAATTACTGGTTCCATGTGCTTCACCTTAATGACGCCTCCGGCAAGATGAGCAAGTCAAAGGGGGATTTCCTTACGGTATCCCTTCTGGAATCGAAGGGATATACCCCGGTTGTATACCGCCTCTTCTGCCTGCAGTCCCACTACCGCAAGCCGCTTGTCTTCACCTATGACGCACTTGATAATGCGGCTGCCGCTTACAATAAGCTCATTGCCCGCATACGCTCCCTGAAGAAGGAGGAGACTTCCGATATGGCAGCTGCCGAACCGCTGCGTAACGCGTTCATTGCCGCGCTTGGAAACGATTTGAATACCTCTTCTGCTCTGACCGTTCTGTATGACGTTCTGAAGTCCGATCTGAACGATGCGCAGAAGCGTGCTCTCATTGACGATTTCGATCGGGTTCTCTCTCTGGATCTGCTCAAGACGGCAGATGAGCAGGATACGAACACGGTGGATCCGGAACTGGAAGCTTATGTTCTGGAACGGATTGAGGCAAGGAAAGCTGCGAAGAAGGCGAAGGACTTCGCTGCTGCCGACGCGATACGGGAAGAGCTGTCTGCGAAAGGAATTGCGATTAAGGATACCAGAGAAGGTACCGTATGGGAGCTTGTAAAGGAATAAGGACTCATGCTGCGAACAGCCCCATCAGCTGATTCAGATCGAACTGGGTTAATACAAAAAAGCAGGGGATCAGGCGTTTTCTTGTCCTGATCCCCTGCTTTTTGTGCATCAGCAGCTCTTCTTCGGACTGTCCGCGAAGGGAGAGAGCTCCAGCCGGATGAAATATCCCTTGTCATGGTTGCACACAGGGCATTTCTCCAAAGCCTCCTCTCCCTCATAGATATACCCGCAGTTCAGACAGATCCAGCCTGTCTTAACATCCGAGATATGCAGCTTATTCTCCTCCAGATACTCCGCGAATCTTCCGAACCGATCTCCGTGATACTTCTCAATTTCGGCAATCATCCGGAAAGAAGAAGCGACCTGTTCAAATCCCTCCTCCTTCGCCTTGTCGGCAAAGCGGCGATACACGTCATCATGCTCTTCATATTCATTATGCTGTGCCATCCTCAGAAGCTCTGCCAGATCCTCGCTGAGATCAACCGGATACCCGCCGTCTATGTGTATGGCCTCTCCGGCCAGTGCCTTCAGATGATTGTAAAAGATCTCGGCATGCTCCCTCTCCTGATTGGCCGTGTACAGAAATACCTGCGCAATCGCCTGCTGCTTCTGGCGCTTGGCCGTGCCCGCGGCGAATGTGTAACGGTTTCTTGCCTGGCTCTCTCCCGCAAACGCCCTCATCAGATTATCCTTGGTCTCGCTGTGTTTGAATTCTACTGCCATAGAAGTCCTCCTTATTGATTGATCATACTTTCTTATAGCAGTATTTCCCAGAGAATCCCTGTTATTCAGCAAACATCAAGAAATTCATGCGTTCTGCCGGAATAATATCCCGTTAAAATACGATCGGCACATACCAGTATCCGAATTCTCCATTCTGAACCGGACGCATCTTTACGCTCTTAAAATGATGGAAGCCGAACATTCTGGCCATATTCCGCTCTCTCGGAGTGAAGTATCCCGGTACGCCCAGCAGATACATGATCCCGCTGCGGGTGAACTTCTTTGCGAAAATCAAATGCTTATGGTTATAGTACCCATGCTGGAGGAAGCTGTTGTTCCCCAGCACCCAGGCTTCGATCGGGAACAGCCCGATATTCTGCGGCACAATCCGCACACATTCCGCAATTTCACCGTCCTGAAAGGGCGTAATCTTCGGGAATTGATCCAGAATCGCGCGCGCAAGCGGCTTCTCATCCGCGGAACAGACCAGTGCCTCTCTCTGATCCCGCGGCTGCGCAATATCTGGTTCCGATTCCGGTGTCTGCAGCGGTTCCGGCGCAGGCAGCGGCGCCTGCGCCGCGGCAGCGGCAGCTTCCCACAAACTCTGATCGAACTGTGTTCCTATGCCTGACTCCGGAGTCCGGTTCCGGGTGGGATTCTCGTCTGACTCCAGGCTCCTGTTCCGGTTCTGTCTCTCTCTCGATTCCGGGTTCCCGCTTTGACTCGGGCCCCCTTCTGACTCCAGATTCCTGCTTCGATTCCGGTTTTCCTCCGTTTCCGGATTCCCGTTCCACTCCAGGCCCCTTCCTGTCTCCGAGCTGTCGCCGGATTCCGGACATCGCCGGCATTCCGGTTCTTTCCCCGGTTCCGGACTCTTTCCCGGTTCCGGAGACACCGCCGATTCATATGCCTCCTCTCCCAGTACGGCAGAATCTGCGGGAACCCAGACCCCGGACGGCTCTGCCCAGTTCCTTGCCGGTCCCCTCTTCTCCGGCAGTTCTCTCTCCCCTTCTTCTTTCTCCGGCTCTCCTTCCACAGATTCTTCCTGCTCCGATGCTTTCTGCTCCGTTCTTTCCCTCTCCCGCCGGTTCTCTGTGGATTCTGGTCTCTCCAAACCCTTCGTCCGCGGTTCCTGCGTCTCCGTTTCCCCGATTCCTGTATCTTTCGTGTCTGTCTCTTCTGCCCCCGTATCTTCTCCTCTCGTCTCCCCGGTCTCCGTCCCTTCTCCCGTCCCGGTAACGCCGAGCATATCCTCTGTTGTGACCGGATGATCGTCCCATTCCGTCGCGAAGAACAGATTCGGCAGACAGGACAGGATCATACCGCCTGTCGCCTCCAGCGCAATCCCCGACCCCATAATATCAGCCGCGTCCGTCTGCGCCTTAAAATCGCCGCTTCCGGGCGTCCAGTCCATGCCTCCCAGACAGATCCCAGCTATGCTGTCACCCCTTCTCCTGTAAAAATACACGTTCAGGGGAGCATTCTGCGCTACCTGTGGGAATTGATTATGATTCATATGGGGTGAAATATGTATGGTGATTTTCAACTGTCCGTTCCGGATCTCAAGCCGGACAAACCCTTCATTCGATCGCTTTTCGCCGTTCTCATAACGGTATATGTAAGATACAATTCTTCTATAATCAGACATTCCTTGTCCTCCCTGCATAGCATGGCGCGCCGGCGCACAAATGATTATCTGCGACTGTTACCATGTATATGCGGGGAGAATGGAATTAATTCCACGGAATTAATCCCATGGAAATCATTTCGTGGATAGAAAAACAGAAACTGAAACAGTGCGGTACGCTTTATGACAGCATGGAAGCCACGATTTCGTTGACCATCTTGCCGTCTGCCTTTCCCTTGACTCTCGGCATCAGATCCTTCATAATTCTGCCCTTATCCTTCGCAGTCGGCGTTTCAATTCCAAGTCCGGCCAGCACATCGGCAATCACCTGCCGAATCTGCGCTTCATCCATAATCTCAGGCGCGAACTCAGACAGCACCGCAATCCTGCCCTGACATTCCTCAATAATATCCGTTCTGTCAGCCGGCGTCAGAGAAAGCGTTTCCTTTAACTGCTTAATCTCCTTCATTACAACCGCATTCTCTTCCTCCTCTGTCAGATCCGACCTCTTATCAATCGCCGCATTCTTCAAGGCGGCAAGAAGCGCTGACAGAGCATCCTTCCTTGCCTTGTTCCCCGCCTTCATTGCCTTAACCATCTCGCCTCTTACCAGTTCAATTCTTGTCATAATGATCCTCCTTCTTTACACACCGCGCCCGCCATACCGGTTCCATCCATGCATCCTCGGCCCTTTTTCCATGCGATCCGCGGTTATTGTCCCTGCGTCCGATAACAGTTCATACTCGAAAAAATCTGATACTCCAGCATGGAACCGGACAATTCCACGCGGATCACCTCCCGTGCTCTGGCAAAATCAATCACGCTTTGCAGCCTCCCGACCTGCTCCGCCCGGATCGTACCCGGCTTAAAATATGCCAGTGTCACATGCGGCGTCAGCGGGTAATTCAATGCCACAATATCCTGAAATGCTTCATAATTCCGCATCAGCCTGTGGCAGCTCTCCTCATCCTCCGGCTCGAATCCAAGAACCATGCTGGTGTTGACCATGTTAAACAGAAAGGACGAACGCATCCGGATGATTCCGGGCTCATTTGAACACTCAGCCGTCCTTGCCGCGGCTGCAGGCTCCACCTCCCTCACTGCCCGCTCAAGGTCAGGGGACGCGGGCCCGCTTACCAGATCATGCAGCGTAATATGAAAGGTATCCTCCGCCAGCGGCTCTGCCAGAACATCTCCGCAGACAGCATACAGCTTATCCTGCAGAATCCTGATCTGCCTCTTCGCCTCATCCGGAAGCCGGTACACGACTGTATTTCCGTAATAACCGAGCAGCCTGCCCTCCGCGCTCACCTTCCGGGTCAATCCCGGATTCGTGTCCATACCGCATCCTGCGGGCAGGCTGCTCTGATTAAAGCTCCCTGTTCTTTCCAGAAATTCACGCAATGTCTCCAGATGACAGTCTCTTTGACGATCCACACAGCCGTCACTCCTATCTCCCATAATTTCCCTCTCCTTCCTTCCGCAGACATCTCCAACGGATTTGGAATCCTGCATCCATCCTGTCCACTAAGACGGCATCAACAGCTTCTTTGAATTCCCGAACGCGACCGCATCCGCATATCCGGCTTCACAATGTTCGTAAAGATACTTAAGCCCCTTCTCCACATCCGGCGGCCTGTGATTCAGTCGGTGCGCGTCCGATCCGAAGAACGAAACCTTCTTCTCCGACAGAAGTCTTCCCGCCCTTCCGGCCGTCTCCCCTTCCGGATCATCACTCAGGCTGTACGCATTGATCTGAAGATAACATCCCATATCCAGAATCCGATCCAGCGTATCTTCCGCAAAGAGATCCGGATAACGCTCCGTATGCGCCAGAATGGGAATCCATCCTTCCTTCCGGATCTCGGAAATCATTCCGAGCGCCTCCTGGCGCAGAACCCTTGTACTAAATTCAGTCAGCACATATCTTGTGTGATTCATAGAGGGGATTCTCCCCGTTCTCAGATGCGTCAATATCTCATCCAGATCCCGCGGTTCAAACCGAACCTCGCATCCCGCATATAGCCGCATCGAAAAGGGCAGCCGCTCCGTCCGCTCCTTCAACAGCCGGTACTGCTCCCACACCAGATCCGGATCCGAAAGAAACGCCGAGCTGTGCGGCGTCGCAAAGACCGTGCGCACTCCCTGAATCCAGGACATCATCAGCATGGTCTCTGACATCTCCACAGTAAAAGATCCGTCATCCACACCGGGAATAATATGCATATGAATATCTGTCATCCGATAGGAATCCATACTTCCTCCTCTCTGCCTTTCTGCAGGGCACGGAAACTCTGATCAATAAGATACCACAAACAACCGTCACTTTCAATCACAAATGCCTCGCCGGCGGCGCATGCGCGGTCAATAAAAATGTCGGAACCGACAGCCAAACGAAGGTTCCGACATTTTACTCTAAGAAATATAATATTTCAAACCTGGCAGGTGCGCCGTCTCATTCCATGCTCAACACATCGCCGTTTCTGATATTCAACCTATGAAGAGCTGAACCCAATAATGGACTCCATCGATCTGACAATATCCGACTCCAATCGAAGTGAACTCTGGAGTCAGTATATTGGCACGATGTCCTGTAGAGTTCATCCAGCCTTCCATAACCGCTTCCGGGCTGGTATAGCCATATGCTATGTTCTCTCCGGCTGTGCTGTATGAAACTCCTGCCTCAACTAACGCAGTAAAGCAACCACTTCCATCCGGCCGCGTATGCTCAAAGAGCTCTTCCAGCTCTTCCGCACGCACATTTGCGGCAGCTTCCACTGCAGTATTCACAGTTAATTCCGAAAGGCCTGCCGCTCTGCGCTCCTCATTCACCAATTCCACTACCCTTGCGGCAAATGATGTGGTATCCTCTGTTGTACCGCCTCCCGAAGCATCCGTGATAAACAACTGAGTCCAGTAGGTCACTCCGTCTATCTTACAATATCCGACTCCAATCGAAGTAAATCCGGGAGT
>CALWGS010000124.1 GCA_944380155.1 uncultured Lachnospiraceae bacterium | reverse complement strand
GCCACCATATTCAGATGAATCTGGTAGATCTCAAACCGCATCATGATCCGCTCATTCTCGGGCTTGCGGTACTCCTCCTCCCGAAAGCTCATCACTTTCTCCAGGATCCCCTTCGACTCATGCAGATACTTGGAAAGAGTCAGCTCATTTAAACGGAACTTCATGTAGGCGGTCGTCAGCGCCGCAAGGAATCCTGCCAGTGTCCGTCTGGAATCCGCCTCTGCCTTGTCCTTCGCTTCCCTGCGCTTGTGACATTCGACGGTAATCTCAATCTCCTGCCAGATATTCTTAAGAAGAATCCTCGCGTAATTCGTCCCCTCGCGAAGCAGCGCAGGATCCACAACAAACTCCAGGGCACAGGTATCACCGACAAAATGATCCGTCCAGATAATTTTATGATCCAGCTGAATGAACGCAGCATCCGTACTGACCCGGAGCTCACCAAAGCCCCAGCCGCTCCTGGTCAGCATAATCTTCTCCGAGAAGGGCTCCGTGCAGTTCTCAAATACAAAGCTTTGCCGGTCTGCCGAGAATTCAACTCTCAGCTTCTTATGAAGACAGATCAGGAATTCCTCCAGCGCCTGGGACTGGGAGCGGCTTGCCTTGAGATGACGGTACAGAACCAGATATTTCCTGTCATAAGAAGTAAGCATCCTCTCAAAATCCGCGGAACAAAACATCTGTCTGGCCTCCGCGGGATTACTCCTGGCCAGGTTCGTGAACTGGAACATATCCTTAATTCTGCCAAGCGAGCTCATGCAGCAGGGCTCCTCCACGGTAATGGTAAACGGCACGGCCGCCTCCCCGCAGTCGCTGACCACGCTCATAACACCCTGTATGACCTCACCCGCGTTCAGATAGGCCGCGTTCACATGATAATGAATCTCGACCGCCGAACCGATGAACTTATCATCCTCTATCACGAACCACCTGTTCGAGGAATAAAGAACTCCCTTCATCCGGGTATTCTCCTCATTCCGAATCAGCAGGGAGCCCGAGAAGGTCTTCCCCGTCTCCACCGACACCTCAATCTTTTCCGGCAGGATTAAGGCCGGCGCCCGGTATACGAATATTCCTTTGGAGAGCTGTTCTATTTTTTCCTTCACCTTTTCACCTCAAATCTGAATTCACAGTTTCGTATCTTCCGTATCTTCCTTGCTTCGCATCCGTCTTTGTTATGCCAGGCTATGCTTGGCTATGATATCTCGATAAAAGTTCCGTCCTCACCCCCAAGCCTGTACAGAATGCTTCCGTCCAGCGCCGCGTAATATACGCCGGCCAGCCAGGAACCGGTTTCGGTTTCCTCATATACGTTAATTCCGTAACATTCTTTTCCCTCTACTATAGTTGTCCAGCTGTCAAATTGTACGGTATAAGCAGACAGTTCATCCGTCAGTCCCAAAGAATCCGGCGTGCAGGCAGACAGCAGAGCAAGCGCTTCTTCTCTTGAAATCGTTCCGTCCGGCAGAACAGTCTGTGTTCCGTCCGGCGGGAACTGCGTGAACGCGCCGATCACTCCGTCTGCGTTCAGATAATACAGCCCGCCCTCCTCTCTGTCCACCAGCACATCTGCGATAGGATTTGCAGAGCTGTCACTGATCTCGTAGTGATAATATTCCACTCCGTCGAAGGAATACTCTCCCACGGTCTCCACCGTATATTCATTCGGATTAATCCATTCAATCAGGGCCAGGAAGGTCTCATCCTCCGTCATCAGCTCCTCCCCGGGCGCCTGCGTCGGCTGCGTTCCGGACTGCGTGTGCGCAGACTCACTCTCTGCCTGCGTACTCTGCGCCGTTGTATCCTCCTCTCCGCCATGGTCCGGTCCGCACGCCGCAAGCATAAAGCAGACGGCAAGCAGGCCCAGAACAGGCAGTCCGTAACCGTATCGGTCTCTCTTCTTTTTTCTATGCTCCATTCGTCTCCTCCTGTCCTATGCGGTCCGTAACATTCCAATCCCACTCTGTTCTCCTAAAACGATCTTCCCTATCCGCGGCCAAAGACCTTTCTCAGCTGCTTAAGCCCCTTCTCAAGGTACGGCCTTGAGGCCGCGAGGTTAAAGCGCTGAAAGCCCTCTCCTTCCTCCCCGAACATCGTTCCCCCGTCCAGCCAGAGTCCCGCCTCATTCAATATCTTCTGATCAAGCGACTCTCCCGTCAGTCCGTATTCCCGGAAATCCAGCCAGGCAAGATACGTCCCCTCCGGCTTACGATACCAAATCCGCGGGATGTTCTCTTCCAGGTATTCTCCAAACCAGGTCAGATTGCCCTCCAGATACTCACGAAGCTCCTCAAGCCATGTCTCCCCGTAACGGTACGCGGCCTCACAGGCAATGCTCCCAAAGAGATTCGGTTCATCATACCCGGTCTTGTCAATCTCCTGCTTCACTCTCTCCCGCAGCTCCCGGTTCGATGCAATAATGTTTGACAGCTGAAGTCCCGCCAGGTTAAAGGTTTTGCTCGGAGCGGTGCAGGTCACCGTAAGATCCGCGAATTCCGGCTTTAACGCCGCGAACACCTCATGGTGATGTCCGCTCCACACGAAGTCCGCATGAATCTCATCCGACACCACGAAAACACCGTGCCTTACGCAAATCTCCCCAACGCGAAGCAGCTCCTCCTTCGTCCAGACTCTGCCGACCGGGTTATGGGGATTGCACAGAATGAACAGCTTCACATGCTCCGATACCACCTTCCGTTCAAAGTCCTCGAAATCCATATGATACCTGCCGTCCTCCGCCTGAATCAGGGGACTGTTCACGATCCGCCGTCCGTTCTTCTCAATCATCATCCCGAACGGATAATAGACCGGCCGCTGGATCAGCACGCTGTCCCCCTCCTCTGTCAGTGCCCGGACTGCCATTCCAATCGCGAACACCACGCCGGGCGTATAGAAATACCACTCCTTCTTCGTTTCCCAGCCGTGCCGCTTTCTCATCCAGCCGATCACCGCGTCATAATACCCATCCCCCGTCATACTGTATCCGTAGATATTATGCCTTGTGCGATCTCTGATTGCCTCTGCGATCTCCGGAACCGTCTCAAAGTCCATATCGGCAACCCAGTAAGAGAGCGTCCCCTCCGGCAGCCCCCTGCGCGCCGCCAGATCGAACTTAATACAATCCGTATTCCGCCGCTCCACGAACGCATCAAACTGATAGTTTCCCATCTTACCTCTGTGCCCTCCTAAGCAGTTCCTTCAGTTCTTCTGTACTGAATTCGTAATTCGTATTGCAGAAATGGCAGTTTACCTCAATCGGCCTGCCCTCTTCGATCATTTCCTTCAAATCCTTCTTCCCAATGCTTACAAGCGCCTTCGCCACACGTTCCTTCGTGCAGTTACAGTAATACTCGGCCGGAAGTGTATCCGTAATCTCCAGTCCAAACTCTCCCAGCACAAATTCCAGGATCTGCTCCGG
Source organism: uncultured Lachnospiraceae bacterium (assembly GCA_944380155.1). Classification (GTDB taxonomy): domain Bacteria; phylum Bacillota; class Clostridia; order Lachnospirales; family Lachnospiraceae; genus Caccomorpha. Next base: position 21 of record CALWGS010000124.1, on the reverse strand, counting down.
CGTCATATCCCGGTCAAGCAG
>CALWGS010000123.1 GCA_944380155.1 uncultured Lachnospiraceae bacterium | reverse complement strand
GTCTGCGGGCTGCCGAATTTTGTAACCCCCGCCTCCTCCTTTGCCGTCATACTGTACGCGGAGTAAAAGATCAGAATGGCTCCCGCCACAACAATGACTGCCGCTGCAATGATACTCCCCACCTTGGGAATCCGTTTGCTGCTTCTCATATCATATCTCCTTTCCTCCTGAGCACTTGTTTGATTTGTGCAAATTTACCGCCAGGTCATAGTACTATCATATCGGATTTTATATAAGATGACAAGAAATACTCCGTTAAAGATTTATTAGAATTTGCTGTGGTGATCCACGATGACATGGTTTTACGCGGAATCCACGACCATGCTGCAGCCATCCGAATCCGCATTCCTTCCAATGTCCCCGTGGATATCATATGTGTTACAACAATCCGTGCCGGAACCGTCTGACAGACAGAATAAAATCAGCGCGAAGCACGTCCGAATTCCTGATAGATCAGCTCCCCAATCGTATTGTGAAGCCGCTTTGCCTCCGCCGGATCCCGATAGCCCTTCAGAAAGACACAGAACAGAACCGGCTCCTTTCCGTACAGAATGCCGGCATCATGCATCACATCCGGAAGCCCGCCCGTCTTATGCGCGAGCACCGTTCCCTCCGGCATCAGATGCGGAACCAGATCCCTGCACATCTGCCGCTTGAGAATATCCAGTACCTCCGTCATAGTATCCTCATTCCTGTATATATATTCAAGAAGCTTCTTCATATCCCGGACGCTTGTGAAATTATCCACTCCGCGCTTCCTTGCCTCAAAGTCCATCATCTTCCTTGCAAGTACCGTATCCGTCAGGCCCAGTGTCCTGATATAGCGATTAATCGCGTCTGTTCCAAGTTCCTTGATCAATACATTCGCCGCCGTGTTGTCGCTGAGCACAATCATGAGCAGAGCATATTCATATAACGTATACTCACGTCCCGGCTGCAGCATGGACAGGATTCCCGAACCGCCGGTCAAATCCTCACCGGTCAGCTCAACCGTATCCGCCGCACTGAGAATTCCCTGGGCAATGCTGTCATACAGGCACAGCAGAATCGGCAGCTTAATCGTACTGGCTGACGGCATCACGAAATCCGGTCTGAGGATCAGTTCTTCCCCGCTCTCCAGTCCGCAGATCGCCACAGAAGCAACTCCGTCAAATTTCTCACATAACTTTGTTATCTTTTCCTTCCACATAGACAAGTCTTACCCCCTGTTCGTTTTGGATCCATCCCGGGCAGCCCGCCGGCCTGCAATGCAGTGCAGCACGGACGTCTTCGGCCGGTTCTCAACTCAGCCGTTCGCTGTCGGCAGTTCATATTATATCCCATTTTAAGATTGATGTCAATAAAACTGCCCTGCTCCTGCCGGTCAGGCTTGCATTTTATTCGCTGTACCGATACAATAGGGATCATTCAGGGCGCGGATGCGCCGGAAAGAGAGGTCTTATATGAAATTAGTCTCATGGAATGTGAACGGGCTTCGCGCCTGCATGAATAAAGGATTTGCCGATTTTTTCAAAGAAGTTGACGCAGATATGTTCTGTGTTCAGGAAACCAAGCTGCAGCCGGGGCAGATCGATTTCTCACCTGCCGGATATTATTGTTATTGGAACTATGCCGTGAAAAAGGGGTATTCGGGAACCGCCATTTTTACCAAAGAAAAACCTCTCTCGGTATCCTATGGTATCGGGATCGAAGAGCACGATACGGAGGGGCGCGTAATCTGCGCAGAATATCCGGACTTCCGGCTGGTTACGGTCTATACTCCGAATTCACAGCGCGAGCTTGCCCGAATTGATTACCGGATGTCCTGGGAAGACGCGTTCCAGTCCTACGTTCAATCCCTGGATGCCGATAAACCTGTCATCATCTGCGGCGATCTCAATGTGGCTCATCAGGAGATCGACCTGAAGAATCCGAAGACCAACGTGGGCAATGCCGGCTTCTCGGATCAGGAGCGTTCCAAAATGACAGAGTTTCTGAACCGGGGCTTTATCGATACGTTCCGGTATTTTAATCCGGACACGACGGACCGCTATACCTGGTGGTCCTATATGTTCCATGCGCGGGAAAAGAATGTGGGATGGCGGATTGATTATTTTCTGGTTTCGGAACGCCTGAAGGACCGCCTGACCGGAAGCGATATCCTGGATCAGGTCATGGGCAGCGACCACTGCCCGGTTGTACTTGAGCTGTAATCTGATTGGTATCGGAGAGGGCCGCCAAATCCGCGGCCCTCTCTTTGTGTTCCTGTGAGTCTGTAATAGAATTTTCGTAACAACAGGGTTAGGAGAGCTTCTCCACCAGTTCATTGACTGCCTTGGTCATCTCCTTTGCCTTCGCGTCCGCATCCTCAAGGGAGGTTCCCACGATTCCGAAGTAGAACTTAATCTTCGGCTCCGTACCGGACGGTCTTACGCAGAGCCATGCATTGTCAGTCATATCATAATAGAGTACATTGGATGCCGGAAGGCCGGTAGGCGTTACCTCACCGGTCTTGAGATTCTGAATCGTATCCGCCTTATAGTCCCTCGCGGACAAGACTTCGTATCCCGCCATCTGCATCGGAGGATTCTTTCTAAGCTCATTCATAATCGTCTGAATCTTGTCCAGACCCTCGATTCCCTTCATGGTGATAGAGGTTACGACATCCTTATAGTATCCATACTTCTCATACATTGCGATCATCGCGTCCCAAAGGGTCATATTCTTCGTCTTATAGTATGCGGCGGCTTCACACAGAGCCATTGTTGCAACAATCGCGTCCTTATCCCTTGCATGCGTTCCGATCAGGCAGCCGTAGCTCTCCTCGAAGCCGAACAGATAGGTTCCCTTCCCACTGTTCTCAAATCCGAGAATCTGCTGTCCGATATACTTGAATCCGGTCAGAACCTCGATCAGTCTGACGCCGTAATACTTCGCGATCGCATCCGCCATATTCGAGGTTACGATGGTCTTAATCAGCGCTCCGTCTTCCGGAAGAGCGCCGTCGCGTTCCTTCCTCTGGCTCAGTTCATAATCCGCCAGAAGGCATCCGGACATATTGCCGGTCAGAGTGATGTATTCCCCGCTCTTCGTATCCTTCACATAGACACCAAGCCTGTCCGCGTCCGGATCCGTCGCAAGCACCAGATCCGCATCCTTCTCCTTCGCAAGCTTTAACGCCAGCTCAAACGCCTCTGCCGCTTCGGGATTCGGATAGCTCACAGTAGGGAACTCGCCGTCCGGAAGCTCCTGCTCGGGAACAACGTATACGTTCTCAAAGCCAAGCTCCGCAAGCACCCTTCTGGCCGGTATGTTTCCGGTTCCGTGAAGCGGAGTGTATACAATCTTGAGATTCTTGCCTTCCGCGGCAATGCTGTCATGGTGAATCACCTGCTTCTTAAGCGCCGCGATATATTTGTCATCGATCTCCGAGCCGATTACCTCATATAATCCGGCCTGAACCGCGGCATCCTTGTCCATGGTCTTCACAGCCGCGTAATCCGTGACCGCCTTCACTTCTGCCATAATTCCGGTATCATTCGGCGGTGTAATCTGAGCGCCGTCCTCCCAGTATACCTTGTAACCGTTGTATTCCGGCGGATTATGACTCGCCGTAATATTAATACCCGCAACGCACTTCAATTCGCGCACACCGAACGAAAGCTCCGGTGTCGGGCGAAGTGATTCGAATACATAAGCCTTAATTCCGTTAGCCGCAAGGCAGAGCGCGGCAACATCCGCGAATTCCGGCGACATACGGCGTGAATCATAAGCAATGCATACGCCCTTGGCCTGATTTCCCGACTTGATAATATAGTTAGCAAGTCCCTGCGTCGCCTTACGGACCGTATAGATATTCATACGGTTCGTACCTGCCCCAATCACTCCGCGAAGTCCTGCCGTACCGAATTCAAGCTCTGTATAGAAGCGTTCCTTGATCTCATTCTCATCATCACGTATACTTCTGAGCTCCTCCTTTGTTGCTTCATCAAAATACGGATTGTCCAGCCACTCCTGGTAAACAGCCATGTACTCCATAAAGAATCCTCCTTCTTTTTCATTGCCTCAATTATACCATAACATTCTTTTTATTTCTATAAAAATCTGACAGAATCTATGTAATAAATTCCTTTTCTTTCCGCCAAGCCAGACAGGCTCACACAAAGGTGAGCCTGATAAGCAAATCAGATCACGGCATAGAGTTCTTTCAAGAATCTCTCCTTGAAGATGATTTGATCTTTTAAAACCATTAGCTTTTGTATGTTTTTCTGTGGAATCCAAGATTTTTTATTATTATAATAATAATTCGTGATTTTCCAGAATTTCTCGGGATATAACAGCAGGAGATACAGCAGCCGAAGCTCGACGGCACGGATCGGCCGAAGCTTGTTGTATTCTTCAATTAATCTCATACCGTACTCGGTATCCCAGTCGTTTTTCTCCATGGCCTTGCGCAGGAATTGATACAGATCCGTAATCTGCGGACCATATGCTGCCCTGTCAAAATTCGTTGTAGCATATTCCTCCATCCCCTCAAGCTCCGCGGCGGCCAGGCAGCCTGTTCTCTTTGAGTCTCCCGGCTTTATCACCAGAATATTATGATAATTATAATTGCCGTGGCACACCAGCCCCTCTTCATACGCCTCCTGCCAGAGATTTTCACAGCCTGATGCCGCAAGCATCTCACTGGCCTGACACGCCTGACCGTAAAAGAAATCCCACAGTTTCAGGTACTGGGTTTCAAAGAGATTCTTCTGCTTCTTATCCCGAAGATATGACTTCACCCTTTTTAACTCCCTGCTTCGCTTCTCAAAGATTTCCTGCTGGCTCCTCATTCTGCTGCCGGGATTCTGCCCCTCCGGCACAGACACCCCCTGAAGATGGATATGAAGCCATGCAAGATTCGCCGCCGCGCCGAAGGCCCTCTGGCTCCGCTTCAGATTGCATTCCTCCCCTTCGAACCAGTCCCGGAGCACATAGCCTTCTCCGCCCGAATTTCTGCTGATCAGAGCGCCCTCCCGGTTCCTCACGAATCCGTCCACATTTCTCACGTCAAATCGGATCAGATGCCTCTTCACGCAGTCTTCAAATTCCAGCCTCTTTTCGCTTCCCGAAAAGCTTCTGCACAGCTTGAGGCCGTCCTCCGTTTCAAGCACCACGGCACCTCTGGCCCGGTATGTGTTGTAAATCTTCAGATCATACTGGCTATATACTTCCTGAACTTTATCTTCCACATTACATTCCTCCGACCGGAAAAGATTTTTGTGCCGCGCGGCTTTCCCGGCATGCACCTCTCCTCTAATCTTATGAGGTCCGCACCTGTTTCATGTTACGGAATTTCTGTGTCGTTATGCATTCCCCGGCATATATTAGACTATACCGATAGCCTGAAGGGAACTAAAATTGCCATGTATCATAATGGAATTATGCTCAAACCCGCGCTTGCGTCCAGGGGAGCTATGAATACGAACAGCCGGCCTGCCGCCCGCGCCGCTTCTTACACGGAGAATTCATTTTTCAGAAATATGACTGCCGAACCGGATATTGATGCCGGTCAGCCCGCCGTCCCGGCTCCTCCCGGAGTCAGCACCACGCCCGACATTGGGGTTACTCCCGAACCGGATATCGATGCCGGTCAGCCCGCCGTCCCGGCTCCCCCCGGAGTCAGCACCACGCCCGATATCGGCGTTACTCCCGAACCGGCGATCGATGCCGGCCAGCCCGCCGTTCCGGCTCCCCCCGGAGTCAGCACCACGCCCGATATCGGCGTTACCCCGGAGGATTCGTTTCCCTCGTTCCCGGCCGCAGGCTACTGCAATATCCGCTTTCTGTTCGCCGCGGTGGATACACCTCCGGTCAACATCATCCTGGGAACGAACCTGATTATCGACGGCCTCTCCTTCGGGCAGAGCACAACCTACACAATGGAACCGGCCGGCCTGCGCACCATTACAATCCGCAATTCCGCCTACCCATACAGCATCCTGAATCAATCCGCCTTCCGATTTCTTCCGGACAGCGTCTACACCGTCGCCCTGCTGAATTCTCCCGGCGGCCTTGTCCTGTACCTGATTCAGGATACCGGATGCGATAAGAGTCTCTATCAGTCCTGCATCCGCGCGGTCAATCTCTCATACGATGTGCCGACCGTCAACTTCCTGCTGGCGGACGGCAGAATATTATTCTCCAATGTGAGCTATGCCGCCATAACGAATTACCGCCAGATTATGCCGGGAAATTACAACATCGTTGTCACGGATCGTTCCGGATGCGCAACTCCCCGGACCTCCTCCGGCCAGAGCAGGATGATTCAGATCATTCCGATCATCATCGGCGGAGGTCTGGGAAGCTGCTCCGGAAATACTCTTGCAAGCGGCAACTTCTATATCGCGGAAAATATGAACTATACTCTGTATCTGATTGGAAGTGCCCATCAGGATCCTTCTCTTATGCTTCTGCTCTTATAATTCCTCAGTCCCCGCTGCCCGTGACGGCTTGTTCCGTCTGAGCCGGAGCCTTCTTCTTCCTGCGGTACAGCACCGCCGCAAGAACGGCTCCGGTCACAAGGCCGCCGATATGCGCAGCATTATCAACCCCCTGGCTGGTAAGCCCTCCATACAGCGAGAGAATCACGAACAGCACAATCTGCCTGGCACTGATATCCTCCAGGCGTCCCTTATTGACAATGACAATCAGCGCAACCGCTCCTACTACTCCAAAGATGGCGCCCGACGCTCCGATGCAGACGACCGGCTGCTGAAGATATATATTCCACAGCATCGATACCACTCCAGCCATAACCCCGGAGCCCAGATAAATAATCAGATACCGGATCTTCCCGGCAGCCCGCTCCAGATTATCTCCAATGAAGAGCAGAACCAGCATGTTGTTCACAATATGACTGTATCCGGAATGAAGGAACATATAGGTAAACAGCCTGTAATATTCTCCCTCCCCGATTACATAGGGCCAGTACAGCGCCCCGTGCTCCACCAGATAACGGTTGCTGTACATATTCCTCACAGTCAGGAAGAAGACAATCACATTCACCGCTATCATCAGCGTATTCACCGGGCTGATATAGCGGTGCTTTTTCAGTTTGGCAAAAACAGACTCCTTGGGCTTATCAACGCGCCCCGCCGCCTCATCCAGAAGCCGCTCTACCATAGGACGGACGTTCAGAAACCGGCCCGGCTGATCCTCATACAGGATCAGCCGAAGCTGTGCAAGATCCACAATCCACGTATCCTCGTAATCGAACCCGGCAGCGGAATCCGGATCGTACGTACAGATCATGCCGAGGACATGGGCGGCGTGTCCCTGCTTCTCAAAGTTCGCACAAACCTGCCGGTAGAGATTGGCATACTGCCACGGTGTCAAATCCGGCCTTCTCTCATGATCCACGATCAGTACCGCATAGCATTCCCGTTCCCACACCGTATCATACAGATAAATCCCCTGTGTATTCACCATGATCTGCCGGTAACCGTCCCTGGTCAGTTCATTCTGCAATCGATCTAATATCACGCTGTTCTCTCCATTCCTGCCCGCGCCATCCCCGTCTCCTGCGGACGTAATTTCCCCCTTTTGCTTTACGGCTCATTCAATCCGGCCCAATACCTTGCGCACTTAACGGCACGCTCCCAGCCTCTTAGAAGCTCCTCCCTCTTCTGACGGGCCATCGACGGCAGGAAGCTCGCCGCGAGCGCCCAGTTTTCGCGAATCTCTTCCCTGCTCTTCCAGTATCCGACGGCAAGTCCGGCAAGATACGCGGCTCCCAGGGCGGTCGTCTCAATACAGTCCGGCCTCTGTACCTCTACATTCAGAATATCCGCCTGGAACTGCATCAGAAAATGATTCGCGCTCGCGCCTCCGTCCGCCTTCAGAACCTTCATAGGCCTGCCCAGATCCTGCTCCATCGCGCAAAGCACGTCATGCGTCTGATAAGCAATGGATTCCAGCACCGCCCGGACCATATTCTCTTTGTTGAAGCCTCTCGTCATCCCCACCATCGTTCCTCTCGCGTAAGGATCCCAATAGGGCGCCCCAAGCCCGGTAAATGCCGGAACCAGGTAGACTCCCGCGCAATCCGGTACCTTGTCCGCGTACTCCTCGGACTGCGGAGCGCTCCGAATCATCCTCAGCTCATCCCTGAGCCACTGGATCGCCGCTCCGGCCACGAACACCGAACCCTCCAGCGCATATTCGAGCCTGTCCTCCTGACATGCCGCAATCGTTGTCAACAGACCGTTCTTCGACACAACCGGCTCATTCCCGGTATTCATCAACAGGAAACATCCGGTTCCATAAGTATTCTTCGCGTCCCCCTTATCGAAGCAGCACTGTCCAAACAGGGCCGCCTGCTGATCTCCCGCCGCTCCTGCGATCGGTATCTCTCCTCCAAGCAGCCCGCTCTCTGTCATTCCGTACAGACAGCTTGACGGCCTTACCTGCGGCAGCATACAGACAGGAATGTCAAAATACGCAAGAATCTCCTCGTCCCATGTCAGCCTGTGAATATCGAACATCATAGTTCGCGAAGCATTGGAATAATCCGTAACAAATACCCGTCCCTTCGTAAGATTCCAAATCAGCCAGGTATCCACCGTACCGAACGCCAGCTCTCCCGCCTCTGCTCTTTCTCTTGCTCCTTCCACATGATCCAGAATCCACTTCAGCTTCGTGGCAGAAAAATATGCGTCCGGAACCAGCCCTGTCTTTCTTCGGATTACCGCATCAAACCCATCCGCCTTAAGCGCGTCAATCAAATCGGCGGTTCTGTGACATTGCCACACAATCGCGTTATAAACGGGCTGCCCGGTGCGGCGATCCCATACAATCGTCGTCTCCCTCTGATTCGTAATCCCGATGGCGCCAATCTCCTTCGCTTCCGCTCCAATCTGTGCCATAGCTTCGGCCGCCACACTGATTTGGGAAGACCAGATCTCCATGGGATTATGCTCCACCCAGCCGGGTTTCGGGTATATCTGCCGAAACTCCTTCTGAGCCATGCTGCATATCCGGCCGCTCTTATTGAATAAAATGCACCGTGAGCTCGTTGTTCCCTGATCCAGTGCCATAATGTACTTCATACTGTCCCGCCTTTCCGTGCTTTTCGCTGGTTATGGTATCCCTTCACAGCTGCTTATGTCTGGCCGACATAGAATTCCTTCATATCCTCCAGACGCAGACAACCGAGACAGCCCGGATTGTTATCGCGCGCCAGATAGCTGCATCCGCAGTCGATATCAATGCAGTTCTTTCCATGCCAGAACCGCATGGGCGAGCCGGACTGGTACCACAGCGTAGGCGTGTGTCCGAATACCACGGTCTGTCCCTCCGGGAATTCCCCGCCTCCTTCCGCCCTTGTCCACAAAAGCACCTCTAACAGCTTCTTCCGGTACTCCGGCGTAAGCTGTACAAGGCTGTTCCATGTCACCTTCTCATCCGTGATTCCGTCGGAATACCCCTTCAGATCCGGATAGGCGTGAACCAGGCAAAACTTCTTTCCGCCTGCCGTAATATGATTCAGAAACAGCGGACAGTCCTCCAGATAGGCAATCACCCTGGCCTGTGTCTTGTAATTCAATCCTCCGAAGTAATGATGCGCCGTCACTCCCCCTCCGTTCTTCTCCCAGCGGAACATCGCTTCTTCGTAGAGAGGTCCGCCGAGATCTTCCATAGTAACGACATCCAGCATCATTGCCTCATGATTGCCAAGCAGCATGGTTACATTGTCCCTGGACATAATATCCAGCAGCAGCTTAATCCCGCCGCGTCCCCGATCGATTACATCTCCCAGCACATACAGCCTGTCTTCCTTCGAGAAGGATATCTGTTCAAGCATCTGCAGAAACTGCGGATACATCCCATGGATATCGCTCATCACATAGGTATAGCCCATAGTACGGCTCCTTTCCCAGCAAGGTAAATTTCATCTTCATTATATACCGCTCATCCCTTCGAGGCAAGAAAATTTGATTGTCATAACACCTTGAATTGATACCTCTTTGCCGCAAAAGCCAGCTCATCACCGGGACTTAACCGACGCTTCTCATTCGGTGCCAGCTTCTCCTGATTCAGGAAGGTGCCGTTGGTGGAATTCAGATCCGTAAGATACAGCCCGTCCCCCTCCTTTGTAATCTTCGCATGAAACCTGCTCACCGTATTATCCTGCAAAACCAGATTGACATGCTCTCTCCATTTACCGATGTAATAAGGGAATTCATCCAGTATGGTCCTCTCGTCCGTATGTCTTCCCATCGGAACCAGACAATACTCTTCTGCCGCAAGCTCAGCCAGCATAACCGTTCTGTCCTCATCTTCCGAGGTCAAAAGTCCGGACGCTTCCGACGGCTCGGAAGGATTCGCGGACAGTCCGTTCTCCGATTCCTCTTCCGGTTTCCTTCCCTGTATCGGTTCCGCTCCAAACACATCCGCCCTGTCAAATTCATTCCTCCTGATACTGCGCTCCCCCTCCGGTTCCTCCGTATCCAGATACAGGGGCCGAATCTTTGGCCCTCTGCGCCTGATGAGCGAATGGAACGCCCGGAAGGACACCGCCGAAGCAATCAGGATCACGACCGCGGCTTTGCACAGGCTGATTGGATCCGGCCCGTTCTCATAGATTCCGAATCCCGCATATCCGGCCGCGCTCAGGGCCGCGCACACCCCGGCGGCTCCGGACAGAATATACCTTCTCCTTCGCTCCGCGGACAGGAACATGGGATTCCTCTCCCCGCGGCTTGCGCTCTGCTTCCCGGAGACACTCCTCCTGTCTGTCTCCGCTTCCTCCCTGCGCTTCTTTTCTGATATCTCCGGGGCTTTCGGGAATCCTCTCTCCGTCTCTGCGGTATCTTCC
>CALWGS010000122.1 GCA_944380155.1 uncultured Lachnospiraceae bacterium | reverse complement strand
AGGTCTGCCGTCGCCTGAAGGACTTCGGCTGCGAGAAGTATCAACTCTCACTGGATGGCATGCGTGAGACCCATGATTGGTTCCGCAAGCCGGGCAGTTTCGACATCACGCTGGAAAAGATCGGCTGTATCAACCGCGCCGGAATCAGAAGCGTGATCATGACCACCGTATCCGGCACAAATATTGATGAAGTACCGGATATTATTGACGCTGTGGTTCATGCCGGGGCAAATGTCTTTGCGTTTGCCCGCTACTGCCCCACCAGCGAGGAAAAGGACGTGGGGATCGAGCCGATGCGCTACCGCAGGCTGCTGGCCGACTGTGATAAAAAATTCAGGGAATATGAGGCGGCCGGCTGCAAGACCTGGTTTAACAAAAAAGACCATCTGTGGACGCTGTATGAATATGAAACCGGAACCTTCAAAATCCCCGAAACCGTAGAGGAAGGTATGATTTACGGCGGCTGTAACTGCGGCAACTGCCATCTGACGATTCTTCCCACCGGCGATATTTATGCCTGCCGCAGGGTACAGAACAGCAAGGTGGGAAATGTCTTTGAGGACAGGCTTGCGGATGTATGGGTCTGCCAGATGGAACAGTACCGCGATTACACGAAGTTTGAGAAATGCTCCAAATGCGAACTTCTCGCCTGGTGCCGGGGCTGCCCTGCGGTTGCAGGCGGCAAAGACGGGAACTTCTATGCAGCCGATCCCCAGTGCTGGAAGGAGGTTGTCGTATGAATGAGACGATGCGGACAATTCTGCACCGGCGTGCGATCCGGCGTTTTGATACCAAGCAGATTGAGGAAGAAGCCTTGCAGCAGATTTTGCAGGCAGGCTTATATGCTCCCAGCGCCGGGGGAAGGCAGGGCGTGATTTTCGCTGTCTGTCAGGACAAAGAGATCAATGAGCGCTTGGGAAAAATCAAGCGGGCCAACTCCAGTCCACGCATGGCCACAGCCACAAGCTATGTGTCCAGAGAACAGCCGAGTATTGCTGATGATCCAAAACTGACCAACGCTTTTTATAATGCGCCGACCATAATCACCCTGTTTGCCCCTAAAAACTTTCTCTTCTCCGCCGAAGACTGCGCTGTGGCCGCTGAAAATATGATGCTGGCGGCGGATTCCCTGGGCATTGGCTCCTGTTATATCGGGCAGGGCTGGAATGCTTTTGCAGACCCTTATGGACAGGAAATCCTGAAGAAATGGGAAATCCCTGTCGACCACTATGCGGTCATGCAGCTTTTACTGGGCTATCCCAGACCCGGGGATAAGTATCCGGAGGGGAAAAGCCGAAAATCAGATCGAATCTTGCGTTTTTAACCATTGAGAACGGAGGAATATAGGATGAACGCGGAAACCTGTTTGAAGAAACTGCAATATGTGGGCGTTCTGGCGTTTGCGACCGTGGATGAAAAAGGAAATCCCCAGGTACGCAACATCAGCGCCATCCACTATGAACCGGACGCCATGTACTTTTTCACGGCAAGAGGAAAGGACTTCTGCCAGGAGCTGCTTGCCGATGGCCGGGTACAGGTGCTCGGATATACAAAATATAAAGAAATGATCCGCCTGTCCGCAAAGGCTGTGCCGGTAAAGGCAAATGAGCAGAAGCATTGGATTGACACCATTTTTTTTTAGCTGCTCTATCTTTCCAATGTGTACCCTGGAGAAACCAGGAATATCGGGATTGTATTTGAGATCAGGAACGCAGAGATTGAGTATTTCCATCTTGGCGTGAATCCCATTTTCCGGGAGACCTATACAATCGGCAGCGGGAAAGCAGAAGCAAAAGGGTATCAGATTACCGATTCCTGCATCGGATGCGGAACCTGCATCAGGAACTGCCCCCAACGGTGTATTTCCGAGGGCCAGCCATTTGTGATCCGGCAGGAGCATTGTCTTCACTGCGGGAACTGTTACGAAAATTGCCCGGTACAGGCTGTCAGAAAGCGGGGATAATATGACACAGGCGGAAAGACGAATCTATCTGATCCATGAATTGCTCCTTGAGCAGCCCCAATATTCCGATATTGAGATTCCGGAGGATGAACAGGAGCAAATGAACCTGCTTCGTTCGCTTTTGAATATCCGTATGCCGCTGCCTGTAAGCGACGACTTTCTGAAGGTACAGGACGCTTATCTTCAGGAAGAAACAGAAAAGAAAGGGATTACGGACCTGTCAGCGCTAAAGCCCGCAGAGCCGGGGCTGTATTTATGGCAGGGAGACATTACCGCTCTGCGTTGCGACGCGATTGTCAATGCCGCCAACAGCCAGATGTTAGGCTGCTTTTATCCCTGCCACGGCTGTATCGACAATGCCATCCACACCTATGCCGGTGTACAGCTCCGGCTGGCCTGCGCGGAACTGATGAGGCGTCAGGGTCATGAAGAACAGACCGGGCAGGCGAAAATCACGCCGGCATATAACCTTCCCTGCCGCTATGTCATCCATACGGTAGGCCCAATCGTCCAGGGGAATCTTACAAAAAAGGATAAATATCTGCTTGCGTCCTGTTACCGCTCCTGCCTGGAAACGGCAGAGGAAAAACATCTGAAAAGCATCGCGTTCTGCTGTATCTCAACAGGCGAGTTCCATTTCCCGGGAGATAAAGCGGCAGAGATTGCAATAAACACGGTAAAGGCATACCGGCAGGAAACGCACAGCAATATGGAGGTAATATTTAATGTTTTCAAAGATAAGGACTGTCAGATCTACCGGGACTTACTCGGAACAGATGGAAAAACTGAAAAACGCCCTTGAAACTGCCGACGCGGTTATCATTGGAGCCGGCGCGGGCCTTTCCGCTTCTGCAGGTTTTGTATATTGAATATTACGGTGCGGCGGAGCCGCCAGTCCGGTGTGGCGAGAGCCACCTGTCCGGACTAACGGAGCCACCTGTTGATAGTTACTCAGCCTGAGCTGGATCCAAGCCATATACCTCTCTCATGGAA